>NZ_JACVZM010000022.1:0-49112 GCF_017151935.1 Staphylococcus sp. EG-SA-14
TCTTGTATCAGAATCGCATAACAACGAATTTAATGGTTACCTAATACATTACTCATACTTATCAATGTCATCTAATCTTAAATGAATGCGTATACTCTTATTCATTTATCAAATTTAAATTCAAAATAAAGCACCACTAATGTGTAATTGATCAACTATCAACTACGATTAGTGGTGCTTTATATATGTTGTTTAGTTTTCCTTACTATAAAAATCTTCGAGTCTAAAATCTATATCCGGTAATTTTTCATATATCTTATCCTGATACTGATTGTTTTGATTGTAAGCTTCTTCAGTAATTAACCTACCTTTACGCTTAATTCCATAATCTTGTACGAATAAATTATTATTTCTATTTATTTTGTAATATGGTACAACATTCGCACTAAATTTTACTCGTTGATGAATAAGTTCCATTGCCAATGCATAGTATTTATTTGTCTCATATAACCATAAATGATCTATTGATACACCTGAAACAAATACATCTTTTAATAATATCCTTACATTCGGCTTAAATGTGCTATGTCTATCTAAATAATTTTTAAACAAAACACGTTGTATACGTCCAGTAACCATAACGCGTTTATTTTTAAATGGTTTTAATGCTGACCTTGTCATTCCCTTTCACAACCTTATTTCAAATCACTTCGTGCTCAATCTATATTTTATTTTTTCTTTTGAATTCTTTTCAATTTATAAATTTATTATATCATGTACACACTGTTTTCCGACAATTTAGTTGTAAAAAGTTATTTTCAGGTTCAAAACAAATTAGTTTGTAAAATAAATGTCACATCATAATAGGGTGAGATAGAAATGATAAAGAACCGCTAACAATTTATTATATCTCAGACTCTTACACATTAGCCCCACATGTTTTAAATTCTTCGTTTTCAATTTGAAGATCTTAAATGTTGCTTAAGTAATAAATTACTACTGTTTATCATTAGTTTAAAGGATTTAACGGTAATTCATTACTCGGATTTTCTATTTGTGGTTTCTCTTCAGTTTGAATACCACTAGAAGATGTATTACGACTTAAGAAAAGTAACACTTTTTTGATATTATCTATCGATTCAGGTTTATTAAGGTGAAATTGATACTGATGATGTAAATGATGCGTACCATCATAAAACAAAGTATCTACTGGTACATTCAATTCTTGTAATTTCTTACTGAATTCTATATTTTGACTTTCGAATGGATCGCTATCTCCAACAGATAAAAATGTTGGTGGATAATTTTTTGTCGATTGTTTTACTGTAGACATTTGTGAAATATTTTTAAAGCTCTTTTCCCAATCTTCTTCGCCAGTATAACTTTTCATAAATAACTGTATTCTTGGAAACTCAGTTTCTCTAACTGTTTGCATATTATAAAAACCACCAAATAGTATAGCACCTTTAATTTGCGATGGTTTGAATGACTGATCAAATTTCATGGCTTCTCTTAAGCAATCATTCGTCTGTATTGCCGTAAATTGGCTAGCTAATTGAGCACCTGCAGAATCACCGCCAATAATTACTTGATTAAAATCAATAGGTAAATTCATTTTATTTTCTTTAATGAATTGAGTTGCTTGATTCATTTGAATTAATGGTGTGGGATATTTATATTGTGGCGCCAATGCATAATTTACATTCACAACAATGTACCCTTGTTCAGCAATTTTCGCTAATAATGGGTTTTTATACTGCTTATCACCCGCAATATAACCACCACCGTGCATCCAAAAAATAACTGGCAGTTTGGCATTAGAAGACATATCAACAGGTGTAATAATATCTAATTTACTGTTAGGGAAAACTCTATTGTATGTAAGGTTTTGATAAATGCGCACATTTTTATTTTTAATATTAATTTTGTCTTTATTAGCATGGTTCTCATTTGTAATTTGGTCATAATGTTGTTTCAGATGAAATGCTAACAATACACTGATTACAGTTATAAAAAGCGCAGTTATCATCGTCCATTTATTATCTTTATTCATTACATCGTACCTCTCTATTTGTTAGACGCTCATATTAATAGACTGAATAAATATAAAAAGCAATTCGCCCGATAAGAGTAGAGACGAATTGCTTTTAAGGTTAAAACAAAGTGATTCAATTGTAAAGTTTCGGATATCCCTCATATGATATTAAGCAATATGTTTTTTATCCGCATTTTTACGTTTGAAATATTTAATAATTACAGCTACTACAATAAATAAGCCTACATATCCCATAATTGTATATAACTTATTAATTAATTCAGCAAATCCTACGAAACTTAATAAATAACCTGCTACCATCATTATAATAATAAAGATATGATAATTTTTACTGTATGGTTCTGTAAAACGTGCTGCAAATGAATACATTAGTCCTAGAATAGTATTATACATAACCGCCAGCATAATAACAGATAACACTGTTGCTATTAAAGGATGGATATTATTTGCTAACGTCAATGTAGGAATTGAGGCATTTTTAATAGTTGGATATTCACTTTGCAATGCAAAGTTGATCAATGCTAGTAATACAGTATAGATAATACCACCATACATCGCGCCTGCACCTGACACTGTACGCTTTTCAGTATCCCCACCGATTGCTACGATGGTACTAAAACCTACAGAAAAAGCTAATCCACCATATATTGTACCAAACCAGATTCCCTTCCAAATACTTGCTTCAGGCACTACTTGGTTAACTTCTGCTAATGAAACATGACCTTTAAATAAATAAACGCCAGCGATTAATACAACTAAAACAATTAAAAATGGTGTAACGATACCTAGTGCACGTACTATTTTATTAAAGTCTAATAGCAACGTAATATAAATCGCTAATGTCATAATTAAAGCACCTAGCCATGTAGGTATGTTATAACTTTCTTCAAATGTTGCGCCTGCACCAGCTATCATGGTTACAGCTATACCAAATAAGAAGAAGATTAAAATATAATCAAAGACTTTACTAAACTTTTCACCGAATACGTATTGTAATGTTGATTCATGATTTGTCGCTTCAAAGGCAGTACCAATTTTTGCTACTTGGCGCCCAATAAAAGCTAAAATAAAACCAGATATAATAACACCTAAATAAGCCCACAAGCCATATTTAGTGAAAAATTGCATAACTTCTTGTCCAGTTGAAAATCCTGCGCCCACTACAATGCCGACGTAGGCAAATCCAATTTTTGTTGCTTCTTTATTCATCATCATGTGAATAATAGACCTCCTTAATTTTGCACAGTGTGCATTATAACGTACTGAAAATTAATTGCAAGTCGCATAGGTTATTTTTCACTTTTTCAAAATTGCTCAATCCATTCACATTATCACGTTCAATGACATTTAAAAAAATTATAAATTTATGCTTTTATAATGCAGTCATACGAACTTTTGTATAGGAAAATTGATTAATTATTGTGCTTCTTGAATTTCGTAAATTTAGTTAAATTTCGAAGAATACATATCAAAATCTCTCAGTTAACAAGGTTTAAACCATATATCGTATGTTCTTTATTAAAATGTATAAATTTATAAAATGTTGTATAAAAACCATTTGTGCACACAAGTATACTTCGTTAGTTTTTAAGTATTAAAAAAGGCTGGAACATATGTCCCAACCCAACCAAATGTTAAAACTATTATTAAGCTAATATAATTGAAATGTAATTAACGTGCATTACGTTGGTGTAATTCATTTATATCAACAACAACGTTGTCCATACGTTTGGCAGTGTCTTTTAAGACGTTACGAGCAACATTATTATTAGGATCTAATTTTAAAATTTGCTTGGCGATATCAAAAGCCTTCTTATCTGAAATAACAGGTGTTGGTATCGCATGCAATAATAACATTTGTAACAAACTTTTAACTTCTTTGCCGTCAGTAAGTTTTATGGAAGCGTCTGCATGATAATAAGCAGAATCCAAAGCACCTTCATATTCACTTAGTGGATACACAAGCAATAAAAATGCTAAGTCATGCATTTCAGATGATTCTTCGTACTTAATCATATCTAAAATACATGTATAAAACATCATACTTTCTACTTCATGCGCACTTGAAATATATGCTTCTTCAAATTCCATAAAATCTGTTTCGGACATCAATTGTCGTACTAAATCAAACTCGCCATTCAATACATGTTTTTTTATAAGGTGTTGCATGGCAATGTCCTCCTATTTCTCCAGATTTTATTAAACATTTACATATATACTATCATATTTTTTATAAAGTTTCATTTGAAAAAGGTTTACATTTTTCATTATTAGTAAATTTTAACTAAAATGATTGTTTCATTTCTGCTAATGCATCATCAATTGAACCGCCGATTGATAGCTTTACTGCTGCGATAAAACTGCCTTCAACAATTGGTGCATCAACTTTTAACACACGATGATTACCATCATACATTTCAATTGCCATATCTACATTCATTTCTGAAGATCCAATATCGTAAAAACACAATGCATCATCCTCTAATTTAGTCAAAACTTCTTGGATGATATCAAATGAAGTTCCAATTGAACCATCTGGTAATCCCCCGATTGGTATAATATCAACGTCACCTGCCATTTGCTTTAACAAAGATTTTGTACCACTTGCAATTTCTTTACTGTGGCTAACAAGTATAATTTTAGGCATTATCTTCATCTCCAATCAAAGCGTTTAAAATATAAACCATACTTTGAGCACCTGGATCAATATAACCTTTTGATTCTTCTCCAAAATATGCAGCTCTACCTTTCGTTGCTACCATATCTTTTGTATTATCTGCTAATTGCTGTAAATCATTGAATGTTAAAGTTTCACCATTTTTAAGCTTCTCTGCTGCTCGCGCTATTACATCATACATTGTCTTTTCATTTAAAGTAACTTTACCACGTGATTCAACCGCTTCGGCAAATGCCTGAATTAGTGTAATGAAATCTTGATTATCCATATCATCTTTGGTGACTGCAGACATTTTAACAAAGCTAAAGCCATACAGTGGTCCAGATGCACCCCCAACATTTGACATCAATGCCATACCAGTTGATTTGAACAATGATTGCATTGAGCTATCATCAAGTTTGTCTTTAAGACTACTAAACCCACGAACCATGTTAACCCCGTGGTCACCATCACCAATTGCTCGATCTAATTCAGTTAATTCAGATTCATGTTTTTTAAACGTTTCTTCTAAATTTAATAAACGTGCTTTCATATCATTCACTTTCATTTGTGCCACCTCATAAATGTATATTTATTCATATTCACTTCTTATTTAAAGTATTGACTTGTTGTTGGTGCTAAAAATGCTTCCAAATATTCTGGTTTATTAGGCACGATAGTTATAGAAAAACCTTGCATGTCTAAAGATGTCATATAATCACCAACAAACCATTTAGCAACATTAACCGTTCTTGCAGCTAAATTTTGTTGAATATATTTAGTTACGATATTTAATTCAGATAACGGCGTACCACCCATACCATTTACCATTAATATGACATCATTGGCAGTAACTTCTTTATACAATTCGTCTAACAATGTTCCAACAATATGATCAATATCCTTTACTTCTTCCCTATGAATACCTTTTTCACCATGTATACCAATACCGATTTCCATTTTGTCGTCTTCAATATCAAAGCCATATTTTCCAGTAGTTGGAACAAGCGGTGGCTCAATTGCCATACCAATACTTTTAATTTCAGGTAACAACGCTTCTACACGCGATTTTATCTCTGTTAATGAATAACCTTTTTCAGCAAGATAACCGGCAAGCTTATGAACAAACACTGTTCCTGCAACACCACGACGTTGTACTTCGTTTGTCACAGCAATGTCGTCACGAACAATAACAGTTTGAACATTTATACCTTCCATTTCTGCAAGCTCTTGTGCCATTTCGAAATTCATCACGTCACCTGCATAGTTTTTTACAACTAGTAATACACCATCACCAGTATCTACTGCTTTAATAGCTTCTAATATTTTATCAGGTGTAGGTGATGTAAATACTTCGCCACAAACCGCTGCATCTAGCATACCTTCTGCAACAAAACCGGCATGCGCAGGTTCATGTCCGCTTCCACCTCCAGAGACTATTGCTACACCATGTTCTTTCTTAGCTTTTTTTACAATAACTGTATTAGCAATCAGATCTAACTCTGGGTGCGCAATTAACAATCCTTCAAGCATATCAGTTAAAAATGTTTCTTTTTTATTGATTAACTTTTTCATCATGTTGTACCTCCTTGGTATTATCAGTCATAGTATAAAACAGAATAAATGAATGCGCTATCATAAAGGGTTAACCTGATACCGTTATCAAATATATTTATGATAAGACAGTCTTGATAACTTAATGGTTCATTATTGAAAAAATAAATAGTATTGAGTGGCTCATTAAATAAAAAATGCTATGAAAAGCCTTATAATAAAGTGCCTTTCATAGCAATAAGTTGTGTCCTTTGACACTATACATTTTTCGTTTTGTACATTAAATATAAGAAATACGGTGCACCAATAATTGCTACGACAATACCTGCTGGAACCCCACCTGGTTGTAATACAATTTTGCCAATTGTATCAGCTATAACAAGTAAACATGCCCCTACTAAAATGGCAATTGGTAAAAACAACTGGTGACGTAGTCCAACGATACGTTTGGCAATATGCGGACCCATTAATCCGATAAACGAAATTGAACCTGCTACTGCTACAGCAGCAGATGATAACATCACTGCGATAAAGAATAATATTAAACGTTCTCTGCTTAACCTTACACCTAGACCTCGTGCAATATTATCACCCGTATGAATAATATTTAGTGTATTCGATTTAAATAGTAAGTAAGGAATAATAATCAACACCCACGGTAAAAATGCAATGACAAATGGCCATTCGTCACCCCAAATATTACCTGCAAACCAAGCAGCGATGAAATCAGATTGCTTATCATCAAATTTTGACATAATTGTAATTGAGCCACCATATAATGCTGTTTGTAAACCTACACCTATTAATACCATACTCGCAGGTGTAACACCTTCATTTTTATTAAAACTGAAAATAAAAATAATCAATGCAGTGGTGATACCACCTAGTATACTTATTAACGGCAGTACATAAACAAAGTTGTCAGCATTAATTTTACCAATTGCAATAAATAATGCGATTGCAAATCCGCCACCTGCGTTAATACCTAATATACCTGGTTCAGCTATTGGATTTTTTGTGACACTTTGCACTATTGCACCACTAATACTAAGCGCTGCGCCAGCCAAAATAGTAATCATCATCCGAGGTAACCTGAAATCTAATAAGATTAACTCATCAATGGCATCACCTTGTCCAATTAAAGTTTTGAAAAATCTTTCAACAGGTATGTTGTATTCACCTGAGGTAATACTCCAAGTACAACCTAGAAATAGTAGAATGCTAAAAACAGCCAGTGCTATCAATTGTCTGCGTTTATTATTTGAACTAATCATATTGAGCGTCCTCCTTTTTTAACTAAATATAAAAAGTAAGGAACACCGATAAATGAAATGATTGCACCAACAGGCGCTTCTCCTAAATATCGTGCTATCACATCGGCAACAAGCACGAGTATCCCACCTAACAAGGCTGTTAATGGTAGAATTTTAGCATAATCAGTTCCAATTAAAAATCTTGCTATATGAGGTACCATCAAACCTACAAATGCAACTTGTCCAGCGATAGCAACTGCAATACCTGCTAGAATCATAGCAATAATTAAACATATGCCTCTGATCATTGTTACATTTTGACCTAAACCTTTAGCTAATGATTCACCAAGATTTAAAATGGTAAGTTGTTTACTAATTGTTAATATAATGAATAACGCAATACCAATTAATGGAATTGCCCACTTAAGGTGTGACCATGTTGTGCCTGAAACGCCTCCAGCAGTCCAAAATGTTACTGTTTGATTTAGTCTAAAAGCTAATGCAATACCTTGACTTAGCGCTGTTAACATAGCACTTACTGCTGCACCCGCTAAAATAATACGCATCGGATTAAATCCATCACGTCTAGATCGGCCTATCATTAATACAATAGCACCTCCTAGAATAGCACCTAAAAATCCAGCAAACATCAATATTAAAAATGAAGTGTTTGGTAAAACTGCATATGTTAATGCTAAAGCAAATGAAGCACCTGAATTTAAACCTATGAGCGCCGGATCAGCAAGACCATTACGAGTAACACCTTGTATAATCGCACCAGAAACTGCAAGCGCCATACCTACAATTACTGCTGCT
Organism: Staphylococcus sp. EG-SA-14; assembly: GCF_017151935.1. Lineage (NCBI taxonomy): Bacteria > Bacillati > Bacillota > Bacilli > Caryophanales > Staphylococcaceae > Staphylococcus > Staphylococcus sp. EG-SA-14. The sequence goes on from NZ_JACVZM010000022.1 coordinate 8,276, forward strand.
ATATTTCTGGGAATCCTAATCTCATTGATGATGTTTTGCTGTTGATTGCTAGGATTATAATTAAAAATAGCCTCTATAATTGTAGAGGCTTGAATTTTGGCGTCACCTATTAATGTAGAAATAAATAGTGTGATTAGTAGTATCATACTTAAACCTATAATATAGGATAAAAACTTCAATGGCGTTGGGTTCTCTCTATTTGTCATGTTAATTGTCCTTTTTATCATATTAACTTACTTAATTAAGAATAAGCTCTGCGACATAAGTCATAAGTTACCAGTAAAGGTTTTCCAGTTTTAGGATCTTTACTTAAAACAACATCAATATTAAAAACTTTTTCTAATATTTCCTGTGTTAATACGTCTTCTGTTGAACCTGTAGCGATGATATCCCCTTCTTTCATCGCAATAAGATGATCTGAGAAACGAATCGCTTGGTTGATATCATGAAGAACCATGACAATTGTACAACCTTGTTCCTGATTTAGCTTCTGAACTAATTCTAGTATTTCTAATTGATGACAGATATCTAAATATGTTGTTGGTTCGTCTAAAAAGATAATATCAGTTCTTTGTGCTAATGCCATTGCAATCCAAACACGTTGTCTTTGACCACCACTTAAATCATTGATTGAACGGTGTCGGAATGTATCAGTTCCTGTAACTTCCATTGCCCAATCAATTTCTTTCTTATCCTCAGCAGTTAATCTACCAAATCCTTTTTGATGTGGAAAACGACCATATGAAACTAATTCCCCAACAGTTAAGCCATCTGCTACTTCAGGTGATTGAGGTAAAATGGCTATTTTTTTTGCAATCTCTTTCGTAGATTGTGTATGAATATTTTCACCATCTAAAAATACTTCGCCTTCTTTAACTGCCAATAAACGTGACAATGCCTTTAGCAAAGTAGATTTCCCGCAGCCGTTAGGACCAATGATTGACGTCACTTTGCCATCTGGTATTTCAACATCTAATTTATTTATAATCGTGTTATCCCCGTAACCAATTTTAACTTGTTGTCCATGCAAACGATTCATAATTTCCCTACTTTCAATAAAATTCTTTCTGTTTATAAAAAATAATTTCTATTTTTAAATTATCAATTTTCAAAGGCATCCCAATTGATAATGATTATCATGAACATCATTATAACATTTTTCAATCTTATTGACTAACATTACTTTTTAAATTGGATAGCTCGATTTGTCATGTCTTGTATATTACTTTTATAAAATAAAAAACGCCCACAGATAAGTCTTCATAGTTCAAAAACTTGTCCGTGGACTTCTATTTAAGTATGTGTGCTCATACCATTTATTTATTCATCTGCAAGAAAGCCATTACCATAGACATCTCTTACATCATGAATTACGAGGAATGCATCTTTATCGATTTGTTTAATTAATCGCTTTGCTTTTGAAACTTGTGTTTTAGAAATAACAACGTATAAGACATCTTTTTCTTCACGCGTATAATAGCCATGTCCGTTTAAAATGGTTAAACCTCTTCCAATTTGCTCGTCTATTGCTTTGGCAAGTTTGTCGGGATTAGTTGAAATAATCGTCATAGCTTTTTTAGTGTTTAAACCTTCTATGACATATTCCATCACTTTTGTTCCTATATAAAGTGATATTACTGTTACTAATACTTTATCAAGTGGAATAACTGTAAGTGAAATTGCAACAACGATCATATCGAAGAAAAGCAAAGCATATGGCGTGCTTACATCGAGGTATTTCGTTGCAATTCTCGCCAAAATTGTTGTACCTGCTGTTGTACCGCCTGCAAGGATAATTACTCCGATTCCTAGTCCAACGCTTACACCACCAAAAATGGCATTCACAATGCTGTTTCCAGTTTCTACTTGCCATGATTCTGTTAAACTCAAAAATATTGAAATAAGAATTGTTACAAGAATAGTTAAGTACATACTTCTCTTACTCAAAAATTTATAACCTATGGCAATCAATACTGCGTTGACCAAGAAGTTAGTGATGGCTGGTGAAATATGAAACGCATAATATAAAATAATTGCTAAACCTGTAACCCCGCCTTCACCTAAGTTACCAGAAATAATAAATGCATTTACACCTGCAGCAAAGATAAATGAACCTAAGACAACTAGTATTAAATCTTTAACCGTTTTATTCACGAAACCATCCCCTTTATATATTTATTAGACTATAAAAATAGTAGCACAACAAAAATGCTGTCACAACTCTATGGAAAGAGTTCTAACAAAGATTTACTATTTAACTAATTTATATGAAGAATAGCTTTCCCTAATAAATATCACTCACAATATAATAATTAAAAATATTCTGAATTTTTAATTTACTTTCATTTCATTGTCTGCTATAATGTTTTTAACTTCTTCAATAGAGAAGTTATCTCCTTTGTGTTGTTTATAATAACAAAACAAATTTTGCTCGAAGTACTATGACTGTACCTAGTCCTTACTGTCATATGTACAATAATATTCATTTCCCATAAAAGCCAAGTGTATTACCATGTGCACTTGGTTTTTATAATGCTTCAATTTCGGTAACTTTAAAAATATTTAAATACCTTTATATCAATAATAAAAAAGTCCAAGCATCTCACCTATATCAATAGACGACATGCCTGGACATATTTATTAGTTAAAATGTATTATCATAGTCACTCTTCGACATATTACCATGCAAATAAACCAACGAAAGCTGCTGTTAATAATGAAACTAGGATACCTGATAATAGCATCATAGGTACATATTTAGATACAAAGTCTGATGTCTTTTTATCAACAATGCCTTTCAATGTACCGATAATCATACCAATCGTTGAGAAGTTTGCAAATGAAATTAAGAATGTTGTAATAACCGCACGATGGTGTGGTGTATAAGATGCAATATCTTTAGAAATTTCACCCATAACAACAAATTCATTCGTAACAATTTTCTTAGCCATTTGTTGTGCTACCAACCACGCTTCATCATAAGGTAAACCGAGTAATAGCGCAAATGGATACATAAACACACCTAAAATTTGGTTTAAACCGAAACTACCTTTAATGCCTATCCATCCTGCTATCAATCCTGTAATCAAATTGATAAAACGATCAAATAGATCAGCTAACGCTACAAAACTAATAACAAATGCGATGATGATTAATACTAATTTACCTGCTGCTAATACAGAATCTCCAAGGAATGAGAAGAATGGTTGACGTTCAACTTCATTGTTTTTAAGACTGTAAATAATATCTTCTTTCTCTTCAACACTTACTGGATTCAACAAGCATGACACAATAATCGCGTTAACGATATTTAGTGGAATTGCCGTTAGTACCAGTTCTCCTGGTACCATTTGTACATACGCACCTACAATAGCTCCCGATACAGAGCTCATTGACATCATTGCGATTGTTAATACACGCATTTCATTCATACGTTTTAGTTGCTCACTTGATACGGCTAATGCTTCAGTATTTCCTAAGAACATCATTTCTATCCCAAAGAATGACTCGAATTTAGGTTGTCTTGTTACTTTAGCTAGTAACCAACCAATACCTCCAATAATTTTCGGTAAAATATTAAAGTACATTAAGATATCAAATAATGGCACTATTAATAATATTGGGAATAAGGCTGCAACAGCCATATCCATCATTTTAACATTGGTCAAACTTGCAAATGCAAAACCTGTACCAGCATGCGCTGACTGAACTACCCAAGCGATACCATTGGCTGCTCCTCTTACTGCTTTTTGACCCCAATCAAAATAAATAAAGAACCATGCTAAAAACAGGTTTAAAACAACTAAGATCCCAATTGATTGCCATTGGATATTTTTGCGATCTCTTGAAAATAATACCGCAATACCAAGAAATACAATTAGACCAATAATGTTGATTAATAAAAACATTTGGCACCCACCTATGATTTAATTTTTTAAAAATTTAGAAACATTGAAATATCAAACTTCTGTACCGTGGACTCTAAAATCAGTTAAATTGCTATGTAAAATATGAAGAATTATGACTCGTGGCTACAGTATTTAATATATGTATGTTTGCTTATAACTTGTATTATACCATGAGCATTTTTTTCTTAAAATATCGATTTCATTAATTTAAGAATTATTATGTCGTAACTTCTCAAATGATTTAAATAGACAAAAGCTTGAAGCAATTTATTAACATCTATATCCATCAATGTGCCACACTTTAATTTCCTCGATGGTATATGTGTATTTGCTCCAAGCTTACTTATATATAAAATTAATCTGTTAATTTTTGAGACACTACAAAGTTTTTATACTTCGCATGTGATGCCATCAGTTCTGAATGCGTACCTTTACCTGTTACCTGTCCTTTGTCTAAGAATATAATTTGACCGGCTTTTTTAATCGTAGACAAACGATGCGCAATGACAATCGTTGTTCTACCTTCCATCAATGTTTCTAAAGCTTCTTGAATTTTCAATTCACTTTCACTATCGAGATTAGCTGTTGCTTCATCAAGTAACAAAATATCAGGATTTTTAACAAAACTTCTAGCAATATCAATACGTTGACGTTGTCCGCCAGACAGTTTCAATCCTCGTTCACCTACAAGCGTGTCATATCCTTCATCAAATTGCATGATAAAATCATGACAGTTCGCTAATTTAGCATAATTAATAAGTTCTTCATCTGAAACATGACGATTAATTCCGTATAAAATATTGTCTCTAATTGTACCACTCATCATCGAATTTGATTGCATAACATATCCAATTTTGCGTCGCCACTTAGATAACGGGATATCATAGACACTTTCAAGGCCATATTTAATATCACCTGACTCAATTTCATACATACGTTCTATCAGATTAAATATCGTACTTTTACCAGACCCAGAAGGACCTACAAAAGCACTCACTTGACCTTGTGGGATTTGGAACGACACATCATCTAATATTTTCTTCACATCATATTTAAAGTCTACATGTTCAAATGACAATACACCGTCATCAATTAATACATTTTCAGAATCTTCAAGAGCTTCTGTCGGTTCAATAGGTTCTTGCATGATTTCGTATATTCTACTACTTGCACCGACTGCCTTTTTATAATCTGTAACTAACGTTGAAAGATTGATTAAAGGCATAGATAATTGAATAACATAAAATATCATTGCAATTAATGTACCTGCAGTGATTGCACCAGTCGCAATTTCTAATGCACCAAAACCTAAAATAATTGCAATTGTTAGCAACATAACAATACCTGAAATTGGTTGTACAACTGCCGCAATTTTAGCCTGTTTTAAACCTAATTTATATATTTCATTCAAATTTTTATGTGCATTATCTAATTCAAGTCGCTCTGTATTTGATATTTTAACAAGACGCATTTCAGTTAGGACACGCCCTAACAAACCACTGAAGTTTGCAATTTCAGATTGTGTACTTGTCGATATCTTTTGCATAATACGACCTAGAGGAATCATAATTAAAACGAATATCGGTATCGTTATAAATGTTAATAATGTCATTTTCCAATCTAAAATAAATAACATGATTAGTGACCCAACTAATGTAACGATTGATGGTAATAAGTTAGGTAGCTTTTGTGAAATAAATTCATTTATCACTTTCGTATCGTCAGTTAATCGACTCATTAATTGACCACTTTCATTTTTGTCAAAGAATGGCATTTTTAATTGTATGATATGCTCCCATAAAACTGAGCGTATCGCATAAATAATCTTTTCACCAATTTTACTTAATAAATATAAACCTAATCCGCTTAATAAAGCATTGATAACAAAGATACCACCAAATAATGCGATTAGATTCCAATTGATATGGCTCACGGAAAATTTATCTACAATTCGTCCAGTAAACAGTGGCACTAATAGTCCACTTAAGCTCCCTAGTGATGAAATAGTGATAGCTGCAACGATAAGACCCACTGGCCATGATAGTTTTTTAAATAAGAAAAACAATGGATTTTCTCGTTTCATAGTTTTACCTCTTCTGTTTGAAATTTATAGTTAATTCATTTAGATAGATACATGCATTTCTATCATATACTTTCTCCCAACAAAACTTTAAAAATCAAATAAAGTGTTGCCCCAAAATACCGCTCATAACATTTATATGATAGAATATTTCTATTGCATTTTTTGTAATAACTTCTCAAAGTCTTTATATTAAAACATGAAAATTAATCGCTTTTGAGTAAGTTTGCTCTTCGTACAAACATTATAACACCTTTAGCTACGCACGTAATATATTTGCATTATTTTTCAAATTAACTGCAGAAAACTTTATTTTCAACAATTTAATTAAGGTGAAGTGAATTAGCAATGATTTCCGTAAGTAGGAATGACCATTGCTTTTAGGGAATATTTAAGAATTGGAAAAGGGAAGATTAACGCTTTATGAAAAATTTAATATCTATTATCATCATTTTATGTTTAACATTAAGTATTATGACACCATATGCACAAGCTGCTAACAGTGACGTAACCCCTGTACAAGCAGCAAATCAATATGGTTATGCAGGTTTGTCGGCTGCATACGAACCGACGAGTGCTGTTAATGTAAGTCAAACTGGACAATTACTGTATCAATACAATATCGATACTAAGTGGAATCCAGCGTCTATGACTAAATTAATGACAATGTACTTAACATTGGAAGCTGTAAATAAGGGGCAGCTTTCACTTGATGACACTGTCACAATGACGAACAAAGAATATATTATGTCTACACTACCTGAGTTGAGTAATACGAAACTATATCCTGGACAAGTATGGACAATCGCAGACCTATTACAAATTACAGTATCTAATTCTAGTAATGCCGCGGCATTAATTTTAGCTAAGAAGGTATCAAAAAACACCAGCGATTTCGTTGATTTAATGAATAACAAAGCTAAAGCTATCGGAATGAAAAATACACATTTCGTCAATCCAACGGGTGCTGAAAATTCAAGATTACGTTCATTTGCACCAACAAAGTATAAAGACCAAGAACGTACTGTAACGACTGCTAGAGACTATGCCATTTTAGATTTACACGTGATTAAAGAGACACCTAAAATATTAGACTTTACAAAGCAGTTAGCACCAACAACGCATGCAGTTACGTATTACACATTCAACTTTTCATTGGAAGGTGCAAAAATGAGTTTGCCGGGTACAGATGGTTTAAAAACTGGATCAAGTGATACAGCAAATTACAACCATACGATTACTACCAAACGAGGTAAATTTAGAATTAATCAAGTTATCATGGGTGCAGGAGACTATAAAAACCTTGGTGGCGAGAAGCAACGTAATATGATGGGGAATGCATTAATGGAACGTTCATTTGATCAGTATAAATATGTAAAAATATTGTCTAAAGGTGAGCAAAGGATAAATGGTAAGAAATATTATGTTGAAAATGATCTTTACGATGTTTTACCAAGTGATTTTAGTAAAAAAGATTATAAACTTGTAGTCGAAGATGGTAAAGTACACGCGGACTATCCAAGAGAATTTATTAATAAAGATTATGGACCTCCAACTGTAGAAGTTCATCAGCCAATTATTCAAAAGGCAAATACTGTTGCTAAAAGTATGTGGGAAGAACATCCATTATTCACTATCATTGGTGGTGCATGCCTTGTCGCTGGATTAGCACTTATTGTTCATATGATTATCAATCGTTTATTTAGAAAAAGAAAATAAAACATACTAAAAACGGACAAGTTGCACATTATAAAGCTGCGAAACTTGTCCGTTTTATATTTATTTTATAATAACCTACATTAATTTATCGTTTAGTATCGATAGTTCTATATAATTTATTTAGCATCTTTACCATATAATTCTTGTTTGATTTTAGTCGTCGAAATGCCTTCTGTACGTTTTAAATAAATGACTTCACATTTATCCTTTAAGAAGTCGAATTCACCTTCCCAGTCATGTCCCATAACAAAAACATCTACATCAAATTTTTCGACATCGTCTTCTTTTTGTCCCCAGCCCTTTTCTGGAATGACTAAATCGACATAGCGTATTGATTCAAGCATCATTTTTCGTTGTTCATAATCATAATAAGATTTTTTATGTTTAATTTGATTAAATTCATCTGTTGATAATGCTACTATTAAATAATCGCCCATCTCTCTTGCACGACGAAGCAATTCGATATGACCATAGTGAAGTAAGTCATATGTGCCATATGTTATTACACGTTTCATTAAGTTATCCTCCTCATATTGTCACATCATAGGATTGCAGTTTATGGTCATCAATGTACACGTTATCGTTTTAACATTGATTTTGTTCGATGTGCAAACTTTCTCCCTTTAAGTTGTATCAAGAATCTTTTATAAGTCGGCCTATTAATGCCCACTTGAATTAATGTTTGTCGCCACAATTCGTATATTTCTCTATCCCAATTCTCACCAATAAATTCAACTGTATTTATAATGTCAAACATGTTTTGCGATACATAATCAGAATGCTGCATAGACATAATATAGTCTTTTACGAGTTGAATTGTCGTGTGCGTTACTGCTGGGTGTTCATTCATATAATATTTTAATGAATTATTGAATAAAATACGATCAACCATATCACTATATAATAGCCTTTGTTCAGGTAATAGTAACATTTCCATGACTCGTTGTCTTATTTTCATAATTTCTATGATATATCTATTAAAATCTTCATCGTTACTTGTAGCATGTGTATCTATATCGTTATCTCCGACAATCATCTGTGAAACTAAATGTATATCCGTAGCTTTTTGCATCGCCTTGACAAGTATTGCGTGATTGTATGTGTTAGCTAAAGTTTCGTCACACTGTAATTCAGCAAATTTAGCACTGAATAACTTTCCGTCAAAAGACATCATTGATAACAAATCTGGTTGTTCCGTTAATGTAACGATTCGATTATCTTTAATAAACTCATCAGCACTTTTCAATTTCCATTCACCATGGTAATTGTAAGCTCGCTGCCCTATTACCATATCAATATTATCATTATTTTTGAAAGCTGCAGTTAACCTATCTAATTTACCTGGCAATACGATTGATGTTGGATTTATGACCATAAATGCGTCACTATCATGTGGATCTGTCATTTTGATATCCATCAAACCTTTATTAATACACGTAGCTATCGAAGCATTTTGTAATTGTATTAATGAAATATGCTTGAGTTCTCTTTGTAACCGTTCAATCATAGGAATTGTTTGATCAGTAGAACCACCATCAATACAAAGGATTCTATAGTGTTCTTTACTCTCAATAGATATTAACAATTGTCGAATTGTTGCCTCATTATTACATGTAGGTATGATTATCGTAAGCCTCATTTTGTCACCATCTTATCTATATATTCTGTGAGCTGATGTAAACTTTTATCAGTATTATACTTATGCCAATCTTTAAATAACGGATTTAATAGATGTTCTTTTTCTTGTATCGTCATTATTAAATCTTCTTCAGTATACACTTTGTAGCTATCCGGTATTGCTTTGTAAAATTGATTCAGGCCTCTCACTTTATCATATGTTCCTTCATCATACACATAAAATATAGTTGGAATATCTAACAAGCTAGCTTCTATTGGCAGCGAACTATAGTCGCTAATAATTATATCTGACATTAGCATTAATGTAGACGTGTCGATTGAAGATACGTCATCAATGTCTGAATCTTCAATTGATGGATGTAATTTATTAATCAGTGTATATCCTGGTAAACATTTTTCAAAATAAGCTTTATCAATAGCCCTATTATCTGCTTTATCTTCTCTATATGTTGGTACATATAATACCAACTTATTTGTAATTCCATATTTATCCTTTAACTCTGCCTTAACCGTTGCTCTATCAGCTGTGTAATATTTATTAATTCTCGGAAGCCCAAAATACAGCATTTGCTCTTCTGTTGCACCTAAAGACTGTTTAAAACATTGTGACATTTGTTCACAACCCACTAAGTAAAAATCCGTCGCTTGATAAACTTTACGGTACTGCTGAACCATTGCCTTGTCAGACACATCGACTTGATGATCTGTTAAGCCAAAGTTTTTTAATGCACCACTTGCATGCCACGTTTGAACAATGTGTTGATTAGAAGTCTTATTATATCCACCTAGTAATAGGTAATAATTATCGATAATAATCATCTGCGCGCTTTTCAAAGCCTTAATTTGTTTTACCAATGTTCGATTAGTCATTTCTATCACATCAACATCGTCGCTAAGATCAGATAAATAAGGCGCTTGTTTTGGTGTTGTTAAAACAGTTTTCTGATACGACGAATTATTTAATGCTTTGATGATAGGCTTAATATCTTCTGGAAAAGTCATCATAAATACGATATGCGGTTTATCAATCACTTGAGGCGTAATCATTTTAGAAAGTATTCGAACTACCAAATGATAAAATTTCTTTATTAAAACGTTCATAATACACCAACTTAATATGTTATTTACTTAAATTATAAACAAAAATGAACCCCACTTCCATTTATTAATGGTTAGCGGGGTTTCGTCATATAAATATATTACAAGAAGTCTGCAAATTGATCTCTATATTTCATGTGTAGGTACGCACCAATTGCAAAGAAAATGGCAACAATACCGAAATTGTATAACATTAATTTCCAATGATCCATGAAATACCATTCGTGATATAAAATTGCTGCACGGTATGATTCAGCAATAAAGTAAACTGGATTATATTTCATCATTTCATGAATTAAACCACTGATACCATGGTTCTTTGGTAGCCACAAAATTGGTGAAAAGTAAAATAATATTCTTAATATTGCTTGCATTAACATTTGTGTATCTCTAACTAACACACCGAGTGTTGATGTTAATAACGTCACCGAGGCAGTTAAGAAAAAACAAAACGGTACATATATCAATAATTGAATGATATGTATTGATGGATAAATACCAGTAAACATACATGCAATTATCACAAGTAAAAGTAAGCCTAAATGTCCATAAAATCTACTTGTCACAATATATGTCGGTATTATCGATAACGGGAAGTTCATTTTCGATACTTGATTAAACTTTTGTGTAATTGCTTTAGTACCTTCTAAAATACCTTGGTTGATGAAGAACCACATACTGATACCAACCAATAACCAATAAACAAAAGGTACACCATGAATTGGTGCATTACTTCTTATTCCTAATCCAAAAACCATCCAGTAAACCATAATTTGCATAACAGGGTTAATTAATTCCCAAGCCACACCTAAATAGTTACTATGATTGATAATTTTAACTTGAAACTGAGCCAGTCTTTGAATTAAATAAAAGTTCTTTACATGTTCTTTAAAAACTGTTCCTATTGCTGACATTCCATTAAACCACACTTTCAAATGTTTAACTATTTCTCTACTTAACTAAATAGTATTATAATAATTGTTGTAAATACTATCACTATACATGGATGCTATCAAAATTATTGTCTAGTTCTTTAAAATATTAGTTTATTACAAATACATTATAGTATACAATCATGTAAGTTGAAATAAGTTTAGTTTTTAAATATCATTGTTATCATTGATGATTAACATTTTGTGTCAAAACACCAACTCTGATAATAACAAAATCTTCTATACACTTTACAACAGGTTTTAAAATTTAACAACTGTTGAGTAGTATATTATAATCTAGATAAATGTGAATAAGGAAGGTCTACAAATGAACGTTTCGGTAAACATTAAAAATGTAACAAAAGAATATCGTATTTATCGTACAAATAAAGAACGTATGAAAGATGCGCTCATTCCCAAACATAAAAACAAAACATTTTTCGCTTTAGATGACATTAGTTTAAAAGCATATGAAGGCGACGTCATAGGGCTTGTTGGCATCAATGGTTCCGGCAAATCAACGTTGAGCAATATCATTGGCGGTTCTTTGTCGCCTACTGTTGGCAAAGTGGATCGTAATGGTGAAGTCAGCGTTATCGCAATTAGTGCTGGCTTGAGTGGACAACTTACAGGGATTGAAAATATCGAATTTAAAATGTTATGTATGGGCTTTAAGCGAAAAGAAATTAAAGCGATGACACCTAAGATTATTGAATTTAGTGAACTTGGTGAGTTTATTTATCAACCAGTTAAAAAGTATTCAAGTGGTATGCGTGCAAAACTTGGTTTTTCAATTAATATCACAGTTAATCCAGATATCTTAGTCATTGACGAAGCTTTATCTGTAGGTGACCAAACTTTTGCACAAAAATGTTTAGATAAAATTTACGAGTTTAAAGAGCAAAACAAAACCATCTTTTTCGTTAGTCATAACTTAGGACAAGTGAGACAATTTTGTACTAAGATTGCTTGGATTGAAGGCGGAAAGTTAAAAGATTACGGTGAACTTGATGATGTATTACCTAAATATGAAGCTTTCCTTAACGATTTTAAAAAGAAATCCAAAGCCGAACAAAAAGAATTTAGAAACAAACTCGATGAGTCCCGCTTCGTTATTAAATAAACCGAAAAAACCGAGAATCTCCATTTAAGGATTTCCTCGGTTTTATTTTTGTCATCATGATTATTTCGCCTTTTTTATTTTTCTTTTTGCTTTGGCTATTTTATACATAAATATTGGAATACTCTTTAATCTACCAATACGTTTCCAATCTATTAATGCTCTATATATCCATTCAATGTTTAATTTTCTAAAGATATAAGGCGCTCTCTTTTTAGCCCCAGCAAATACTTCAAGAGAACCACCTACGCCCATCATCACTGTAGATTCAAATTGGTTTTCATGTGTCATAATCCATTCTTCTTGTTTAGGGAATCCCATACCTACAAATATGTAATCAGGTTTAAACAGTTTAATTCGTTTTACTACTGTCTCATCTTCTAAATCAATATAACCGTGATGATGTGCAAACGATATGTTTGGATATCTTTGTTGCAATGCATATTGTGCCGCTTCTACAACTTCATTAGTTGCCCCTAGCAAAAATACTTTTTGATGATTTACATGAGCAATTTTCAAACATTCATCCATCAACTCAATACCAGGTATACGATGCGCTAGAGGTTGCTTTAAACGATGCGAAGCTTTGACTACTCCTGTCCCATCAGCAACAATATAGCTCGCTTGATTTATTAACTCTAAATACGCTTGATGTGTCGTCGCGTAATTCACTATTTCAGGGTTGGCTGTTACTATAAAAAGATTATTCGTTGATTGATTTGCAAAAAAGGTTTTAATATTTTCAACCATTTGCAACATTGTTGTATTATCAAAATCGACCCCTAAAATGTCAACTTTGGCTGTATTGGATCTTTCTTCAACAGTCATAACAGGAATCTCCTATCTTATTTCATTATTATGTTAGTGTAATCAATATTAACAGTATTTATATTCATCCTATTTATATCGAAATGATTTTGCTTTATTTTAACACATATTCACCTTTTCAAAAATTAAAATTAGTTTAACTAAGGTAAGTCTAAAGTCTAACGCTATTGATGCCAATATCATTTATAATAAGTGCTAAGCAAACTTTAAATTAATATCTTATATGAGGTTAACAATGAATTATTTATCAAACTTTTTTAATACGACAATTCAACTTAATATATACATTATCGTTATTGTTGCAGCTTGTTATATTGCTATTCATCAATATAGACATAAGCCTGTTTTGAACTATTTAGATGTCATTTTAAACTATATCCCTGTTTTAACACATGAATTTGGTCATGTATTGTTTAATAAACTCGCTGGTGGCCGTGCAAAAGATTTAGTCATTGTAACAAGTCCACGAGAGCGACAACAGACATTACAACAAGGATTCGCAATTACACAATCTAGACATCTAGCAGGTCAATGGCTTACAACGATTGGTGGTTATTTTATGCCACCTATTATGTTATTGATAGGTTTAGCGTCGAGCCATTATCAGATACCTAGTTTCTTTATATTTACCTATTTATTGATATTTATTTATTTTTTAATTTTAACATCTAGAAAAGGCTCACCCATTGTTGTTATAACTTTAATTTCTATCATGTTGTATTTTATATTAAAAGATGAAAATATAGTAGAAATTCAACTACTTGTCACAATGAGTTATCAATATATTTTAGGTGTATTATTAGGCGAAGTTCTACAATCTAGTTGGACGATTGCTAAATTGACTTTCCAGCGTCCGAGTCCACAGTGGGATGGTAGTGCACTTAAAGAACTCAGTCATGTACCTATCTTCATTTATAGTACAATATGGATTATCTTCAATCTTTATGCAGTGAATATTTTACTCAAATATACTCACTTGATAAATTAACTAATAAAAAAGAAGCCTAAAGCAATTATCCATATGTCTTTATCAGTTCAATCATGGATATCTTTATGGCTTCTTTATTTTATTTTTCAGCAAACATGTTCATTGCATTTTCGTAACTGACAATAATTACATTATCATTACGTTTAATGATAATTACTTTATTCATTTCATCTTTCGATACAATTTCCACTTCATTACCAATAGAAATATCTTTACTAGACAAATATATTAGCAAATCGGTCTTATCTCTCACACGTTTGATTGTAACGATATCACCAGGTTCATAATTCAAAATCGTTGTTATATATTTCTCTTTATATTCATTATTTCTAGGAATCACACCGCCGTGCGGGCAAGTTTCTGGGAAATTTAACAGGCTATCCAGCCTTTCAACAAATAAATCTGAAATTCGATGTTCTAAAATTTCTGCTTCTTGATGTACTTCTTCCCAATTGTATTTCAATATTTCTATTAAAAATAATTCTAATAGTCGATGTCTCTTAATGATATCAAGCGTATGCGTTAAACCATCCTCTGTTAATCTAACACCTTTGTATGGTTTTGTTTCAACATAGCCTGCTTTTTCAAGACGTCCTACCATTTCACTTACAGATGGAGGCTTAATATTTAAAAATTGAGATAAGATTTTATTTGTCACAAAGTTTTTATCGCCATTATTCGTAAGGATTGCCTTTAAATAGTCCTCTTTTTCTTCAGTTAACATACTTTCACCTCACATACATTGTCTATATTATATCACGAATTTACTTGACATGATAAATATTCTCAGTTTATTATACAATTAATTAGGTTAGCCTAAACTTTTAATTAGGAGGTATAAACGTTTGTTAGAAACAAAAGATTTAAATCTGTTTTTAGGTAATAAGCATGTACTTAAAAACATTTCCTTATCGATACCAGTACGCGGCGAAATAATTGGTATCATGGGCCCGAATGGTGCTGGTAAATCTTCCCTTATCAAGTCTTTAATTGGTGAATTTAATGCTACCGGTACTAAATTGTTATATAACAAACCTATACAACAACAACTGCAACATATTACATATATTCCACAAAAAGCACATATTGATTTAGATTTTCCTATAAGTGTGGAACAAGTGATTTTATCAGGTTGCTACAAAGAAATTGGATGGTTTAGACGACCTAATAAATCAGCAAGGGATAAACTCAAACAGTTATTAAGCGATTTAGAATTAGAATCTTTACGTCATCGACAAATTTCAGAATTAAGTGGTGGACAATTACAACGTGTGCTAGTAGCAAGAGCATTGATGTCCGAAAGTGAAGTTTATTTTCTAGATGAGCCGTTTGTCGGAATTGATTTTAGTAGCGAAAAATTAATCATGACAAAAATCGAGAACTTAAAACAACAAGGAAAACTTATTCTTATCATCCACCATGATCTATCAAAAGCAAAGCAATACTTTGATCGCATTATTCTATTAAATCAAACATTACGATACTTTGGTGATAGTGAAGAGGCTATGAGTGTCACTCGCTTAAACGAAACATTTATGAGTAGCACTGACTGTAGTGACCCTAGTCAAAGGAGCAATATAACATGTTAGAGTTTGTCGAACATTTATTTACATATCAATTCTTGAATCGAGCATTGATAACTTCAATTATTGTAGGGATAGTTTGTGGTACAGTTGGTAGTTTAATTGTATTACGTGGTCTTTCATTAATGGGAGATGCAATGAGTCACGCAGTATTACCTGGTGTTGCCCTATCATTCTTATTTGGTATTCCAATGTTTGTAGGCGCACTTATAACTGGTATGATCGCAAGTATTTTTATCGGTTATATCACATCTAGTAGTAAAACGAAACCTGACGCCGCTATTGGAATTAGTTTTACCGCTTTCTTAGCTTCGGGGATTATTATTATTAGCTTAATAAACACTACGACAGATTTGTACCATATTCTGTTTGGTAATTTACTGGC
Organism: Staphylococcus sp. EG-SA-14; assembly: GCF_017151935.1. Classification (NCBI taxonomy): domain Bacteria; kingdom Bacillati; phylum Bacillota; class Bacilli; order Caryophanales; family Staphylococcaceae; genus Staphylococcus; species Staphylococcus sp. EG-SA-14. The sequence continues at coordinate 24,555 of NZ_JACVZM010000022.1, forward strand.
AATCACAAATAGTGCATTTTTAACAACTATTGTGATTGGTTCAATCGTCCTTATTCTAATCATTATTTTCTATCGTCCATTAATGATTTCTACATTCGATCCAACGTTTAGTAGAATGAGTGGTCTAAATACGACGTTATTACATTACTTTGTGATGTTGTTACTCTCATTAGTAACAGTAGCAAGTATTCAAACGGTAGGTATTATTCTTGTAGTTGCATTATTAATTACACCTGCATCTACAGCATTTTTAATTAGTAAAAAACTATACTCAATGATGATTATAGCAAGTTTAATAAGTGTCATAAGTTCAATTGTCGGACTTTATTACAGCTATATTTACAACATTCCTAGTGGTGCGACAATCGTACTTTGTACGTTTGTAATTTATATCATCACATTATTTTTCACAAAATTTACGAATAGAAAGAAACGAGGAAGTTTAACATGAAAAAATTAGTACCTTTATTATTAGCCTTATTACTTCTAGTTGCTGCATGTGGTACTGGTGGTAAACAAAGCAGTGATAAGTCAAATGGCAAATTAAAAGTAGTAACGACGAATTCAATTTTATATGATATGGCTAAAAATGTTGGTGGAGACAACGTCGATATTCATAGTATTGTACCTGTTGGTCAAGATCCTCATGAATATGAAGTTAAACCTAAAGATATTAAAAAGTTAACTGACGCTGACGTTATTTTATACAACGGATTAAATTTAGAGACTGGTAACGGTTGGTTTGAAAAAGCCTTAGAACAGGCTGGTAAATCATTAAAAGATAAAAAAGTTATCGCAGTATCAAAAGATGTTAAACCTATCTATTTAAACGGTGAAGAAGGCAACAAAGATAAACAAGATCCACACGCATGGTTAAGTTTAGATAACGGTATTAAATACGTAAAAACAATTCAACAAACATTTATCGATAACGACAAAAAACATAAAGCAGATTATGAAAAGCAAGGTAACAAATACATTGCTCAATTGGAAAAATTAAATAATGACAGTAAAGACAAATTTAATGACATTCCAAAAGAACAACGTGCCATGATTACAAGTGAAGGTGCCTTCAAGTACTTCTCAAAACAATACGGTATTACACCAGGTTATATTTGGGAAATTAACACTGAAAAACAAGGTACACCTGAACAAATGAGACAAGCTATTGAGTTTGTTAAAAAGCACAAATTAAAACACTTATTAGTAGAAACAAGTGTTGATAAGAAAGCAATGGAAAGTTTATCTGAAGAAACGAAGAAAGATATCTTTGGTGAAGTGTACACAGATTCAATCGGTAAAGAAGGCACTAAAGGTGACTCTTACTACAAAATGATGAAATCAAATATTGAAACTGTACACGGAAGCATGAAATAACACGCTGTGTTTTAATGAAGTAAGATGAATTGATGTTGATGCAACCTAAAATATTGGTATCTCCAATATTTTAGGCCACACATCAACATAACAAAGTCGAAGGCTAATAGTCCCATATCGTGCGTTAAATATATATTACCCTCCTATTAATATATATACCGTTCCCGATCGCACGATATGGTGGTATTAGAACTTCTCTTTGAACGAAAGAGAAAAGCTAGAAGTTCTTATGCAGTTTTAATTAAACTGTCGTTCCCTTCATCTCTTTTAACCACAGAGATGCGTTAGAAGTTCTTCTAATACAATTTATACAACGCCATTCCCTACACACTCTTATAAAAGAGATTCACGCGCGTCAATAAATTGTATTACATACTAACTAAAAAGCTTTTCTTAATCGTACTAACGAAGTTAGAGGTTCTTATGTGATTGGACAACTGTTCTCCCTACTAGACTTTTAGCATAGCTGGTTAAAAGTACTATTACAGATTGTTCAATTGTATGCCCCTTTCCTTTGAACGGAATATTAAAAGCTATGTGCAGTAACTTTTAATAGGCATACCACTTTTGCATCAAGCTATAAATAATCGCATACTTTGATATTTAATCTGGCCTATCAAAGTAAACATCTATGGTTTCCTCCCCCCATAGATCCTTAAGCCACACTCATCCGATGTCATATGAGTGTGGCTATTTTTTGTGAATACACTTAACTTCACCTTTAAATGACTTCGCTTAATCTATCTCCTCCAATTTTTAAAACTTATTTCAATTAAATCTCAAATATTAATAATTCGTATAGTTTAAAACTATCTATTCAATTCCCATAAAATAAAAGGGATTGATGAAAAGCCCTTCAGTTTTTCATCAATCCCTTTTAGCATAATTAGGAACTACGTCATACTATCTACAATAACCATTTCATCGTAATTGATTGCCTCTCTTAATTTCAAAGCAGTACCTTCAGATACTTCGTCTGTATCTATCAATTCACGTAAAATGCGACGTTGTTCTCTCAATGCATTTAATTTAATTTTAGTAATCGTATCTTCACTTGCTGAGTTGAAGAAATTTGATGGTGTTAAGTTTTCAATTCGCATTAAATAACCGTCACAAACCATTCCAACTTCAAGTGTATTATCTTTTGTTGTTTCCTTAGACAAACGACTAACCACATTATAATGGACTAATTTATTAATTTTATTTAATTCCATTAAGTTATCCGTAACACTAAGTGAAGATGCGGAGTTCACTCTCGTTTGTACTCTTCGTTTTAATAAAGCACCTCGTAATAATACAATCATTCTTCTTATTAATGATGCTTGTCTATATACCTGTGTTCTTTCAGCATAACGCATATAGTTTTCAAGTACACTATTCGTTATTTGTCCTTCATCTACTAAAGACTCTAATGTTTTTGTTTCTACATTAAAAGCAATTTTTTGTAGACGTTCTAATTCTTTAGAGTTTTCATCATCTTTCTCTACAGTTTTTAAAAATGCTAATTTATCATGATATTCTTTAATCACGTTACCATATTTAAAACTTGTTTCGAAAGTAGATTTTTGATTTAGATAATCAATAACTTGTTCTAATATATAAATTCTAGCAACTTTAAACGACATATTGCCAATTACTGTTTTAGGTGCAGGTTTCGTTAATAATGGCAATAATACTTGCGCAACTACCAAACTAATAATAACCATACCAGATGCAATAAATAATAAGTCGTTTCTATACGTAAAAGCATGATGCCCTGCTAAAAAATACGGTAACGTTAATGCGATTGCTAAAGAAATTGTTCCATGCACACCACATAACGTCATAATTAAAGCGTATAAACTTCGCTTTGGTGGTTTCTCAGTCGTTGGATTATCATCATCATTTTTAGTCATCATTTTTTGGAATGGACTGATGGCTAAATAAAAATAAGGATATAAGACATAAACCCAAACAAATCTAAATAGATAGACAGCTAAAGCAACAACAATAGTGATGCCTATTAAAAAGATTAAATTGTGCGGTTCTGTTTTGATAATTTTAATAATAACTTCAGGTACTAAAAATCCTAATATTGAAAAAACAAAGCCATTTAAAACATAACCTAGTATATTCCATGTATGATTGTAACTCATTTGCAGTTGTGTACGTACTTGCATAATTCTGTCACGTTCGAAACCATGTACAAGTCCTGCAACTACTGCTGCAATGATTCCTGATGCGTGAAACAATTCAGCAATTAAATACGTAACAAATGGTGTTAACAATTGAATAATTGTAAACATATTAATGTTTTCATATCCTCGACGCATCAATGTTAGTCGGAACCTTACTAATGCCATACCTATAAGTAAACCAACCACTGCGCCACCAATTGATGCAATTAAAAACAACTGAACAGCATCAACAAGTGAAAAAGCACCTGTAACTAATACTCCAACAGCTATTTTAAATGAAATAATACCAGCAGCATCATTCAATAATGACTCACCTTCAAGAATTGTCATTGCTCCTTTTGGCAAGACCTTTCCTTTAGTGATTGCTTGCACTGCTACTGCATCAGTAGGACAAAGAATGGCAGCAATTGCAAATGCTGCTCCAATAGGTAAATCTGGCCAAATCCAATGAATAAATAAACCTACACCTATCACAGTAGTAATGACTAATCCTAATGCCATCATCATCACTGGCTTAATATATTTCCTTAAATGGACTCTAGAAACATTAACACCTTCTACAAATAACAAAGGCGCAATCATTGTTACCATAAACAATTCAGAATCAAAATTAAATTGAACAGGGATTGGGGTAATAAATAGTAACATGCCCAAGAAAATTTGTATAAATGCTAGGGGTACTTTAGGTATGAAAGTATGGACAAACGAACTTAGTATCACAACAGCTATAAATATAAGAATTGTTTCAAATATTTCCAAACTTTCACCTCTCTAAAAAGTATTGTTTAATTGAAAATTAAGTATCACATCTCGTTGTAATTATACTTTAGAGGATAAATTGAGTTAGCGACCACAAAAGCACTTTAATATAGATATATGTCTACGATTGCAGTACTTAAATTTGCAATTATTTAATTTTATTTTATCACTAATTGTTTGTATAAATAAACAACTTGCTTTCACATAACAACATTAACTTATAATACAAAAAATGAGCACCTTAAAATCGACTAACCAATTTCAAAGTACTCTTTTAATGATTAATTTTGAAAACAGATTTTCAAAAGCATTGTTATGCTTAACAATTTAGCCAACACTTCAATCGTTTTGATACCATTTCTTACGATGCTCTTCTCGTTTTTTAGCACGTAATTGTAATGCTTCTGTAGAGTTTTGTTCATTTGAACTTAATAATATTGATGCATGTGTGTGAGCATCATTTTTTCGATACATATAAGCGCCGTTGCGATAAGCAGCGCGAGCGACTAAGTGCATGCCGACTGGTGAAGTTAAATTAATAAAAACAAGTGACAGTAATAAACGCACACTGAAAAATCCTGTATTCACAATAAAATAAATTAATACACCGATTAAAGTTAATAACACGGATAAAGTTGAACTTTTTGTCGCAGCGTGACTTCTTAAGAAAACATCTTGGAATTTCACGATACCTATTGCACTAATAAGAGCAATAAAACTACCTAACAACAACATCACAGCAGCAATAAGACTAAAGATTTCTTTTGTTATTTCCATTAAACACATGCCCCCCACCAATAAAGCGTGATATTGAAACAGAACTTACAAAAGATATAATGGCAATGAGCATGATTGAATCTAAGAAAGAAACGGTGCCCATAAGTACACTTAACACACCCACAATTGACATTACGACAGCACTTGTTGTATCAAATGTAACGACACGATCTGCTGTTGTAGGTCCCTTGATTAATCTAAATAAACAGATGATTAATGCAATTCCAAAAATAATGAGTGAACTAATAATCATAATATGTGTTATTGTTTGTATCATCGCGACACCTCCAATATTAAGTCTTCATAATGCTTAATACTTCTTAACAAACTATCTTTTTCTTTTTCTGACACGTCGATACTATGAATAAAAAACTTTTTAGAGTCTTGAGAAATTCGTATTACTGTAGACCCTGGAGTTATAATAATTAAAATTGTTAAAAATGTTATTGCCCAATCACTTGTTAGTCTTGTTTCATATGAAAGTAATCCAGGGTTCATATCTTTTGTTTTAAAAAGAATATAATTAATCGTGCTAATGCTAGATGTTATTAATTGATATAAATAAACACCTAAAAATTTAATAGCTACCCATATTTTTCTAACATAAAAATCATCGCTGAAAAACCTGTGTAATATATAAATGACAATTAAACCAATTAGATATCCAGAAAAGAAAGTCGAGAATTTAAAATGATCTTCATCTTGAAATAATACCCATAAGAATGCAATGATAATATTTAAAACTATTTGATTCATTTAGTCCTCTCCTTTCAAATGCGGATTTACAAGTTTTTGATATAATTGATCACTCGTGTTCAACTCAGTTGCATCACTTGTAACATTTAACACAACAGGTGCAGCAATTCCGATTGCGATAACCACAACTACTAAAATACTTAAAATTCTTTTTCGATATAGCGGGATTTTCTTAAAATTAACTTCCTCCCCATCTTTATCTCCAAAATACATATAAAAAAGTATCCTAAATAAACTGTACATTGCAATTAGACTAGTAATAATCATTAACGCTAGTCCAATATAATTGCCATTTTGCAATGCACCTTGGAAAATAAGTACTTTCCCCGGAAAGCCACTAAATGGAGGCACGCCGCCAATAGCAAAAATCATTATAATAAACGCAACTCCAAATAAAGGTTCTTTTTTAGCTAAGCCATTCAAATATTGATATTGTCGATAGCCTGTAATGTAAACTAAACTACCAATAATAAAGAATAGCAATGTTTTTACAACAATGTCATTTACCAAATAAAATATTGCACCATTAATACCTGCAAACGTGTTTGTTCCTAAACCTAAAATGATAAATCCTATTGAGATTATGACTTGGTAAGCTGCAATCTTTTTAATATCTTTATAAGCAATGACACCTATAGCGCCGATGACCATAGTTATAGCAGCCATAGTTGCTAGCAATGGATGTATGAGATCATTATGTTGATCAAATAGTAAAGTGAAGAATCGAATTAATGCATAGGCCCCTACTTTGGTCATTAACGCTGCAAATAATGCTGCAAGCTCAGTATTTAACACAGCGTAGGCTTTGGGTAGCCACATAAAAAGGACCAGCGCTGCTTTCGCACTAAATGCGACTAAGAAGATTAATGAAATCATTGTAACAGTGCGATTATCTCCCATGTCATTCAAACGCATTGCAATATGTGAAAAGTTTAATGTACCTACTGTTTTATAAAGTAAACCTATACCTAATAAGAATAGCCATGAACCAATAATATTCAAGACAACATAAATAATTGCAGCACGTAATTGTTCTACAGATTGTCCAAGTGTAATGAGTACAAATGACGCTAGTAACATAATTTCAAACATGACGTATAAATTAAATAAATCTGATGTTAGAAAAGAGCCTATCACGCCAACACTTAAAAATAATATGAACGATGGCAAGTGATAACGATTTGCTTTATGTTCGCCACGCCCAAATCCGTATGCCATAATTAAAGTAATCACAAACGAAGCGGTTGTAACCATAATCAAACTTAAAGAATCTCCTAAAAACTGTATACCAAAGGGCGCTGACCATCCTCCAAAGTCTAGCGTAATTGGACGGTGACGCTGAACATAAATTAATAGCATTAATGAAATAATTGTGGTGATAGTCATTGTACCTAAGTATAAATATTTAGAAATACGATCATTATTTTTTAAAAATACAAGGATTAAGGCACAAAGGAATGGTAATAACATTGGTAAAATCAATAAGTTACTTAGCATCATCTTCCCCCCTTAGGCCTTCAATTTCATCTTCTTTTGTTACTTTATAAGTTCTATAAACAAGTACAAGTAAAAACGCAGTCATCCCAAACCCTATAACTATTGCAGTTAGTACAATAGCTTGTAACAAGGGATCAACAAACAATTGGTTTCCACCAGTTATTAATGGTTCTGATCTACTAGAACCATACGTTCCCATACTCATAATAATGAGATTACCAGCATGAGTATATATTGAAATTCCGATTACAATACGAATTAAATTGATTGATAAAATCATATATGTTCCTATAAACACTAAAAATCCTATAACTAGTAATAATATTAAATTCATGATCGACCTCCGCTAAGCGACAACATCACTGTGACAATAACACCAACAACTGAGAATAAAATACCTAATTCAAAAAGTGTTATTGTACTTACATGAATTTGTCCTAAAATTGGAAGTATCCAAGTTGTTTCATATTGAGACAAAAATGGTTTTCCAAAAAACATAGGTATTATCGCAGTAATAGATGATACCAATGCTCCAATAATCATTAAAATTCTAAAATCAATCGGTAAACTTTCTAAAACCTCTTCAACATTAAAAGCCAGAAACATTAAAATAAACGCTGAACTAAATATTAAACCACCAATAAACCCACCACCAGGATTATTATGACCTGCGAAGAAGACATAGAATCCGAAAGTCAATAAAATAAATACAACAAGTTTCGTGACCGTTCTTAACACGACATCATTCTCTTTCATCTTGTCCCCTCCGATCTTGATAATTTAATAATGTGTAAATACCTAGCCCAGTAATAATTAACACTAATCCTTCAAATAATGTATCTAATGCTCTAAAGTCACCAAGTATCGCATTTACAATATTTTTACCACCTGTTAGTTTGTCAGCTTTTAAATAAAAGTCTGATATTGATGATAAACCATCTGTTTGTTGTGTAATAAAAATTAATGATACAACAATAAGTGCCATCAAGAGTGATACAGAAATTTTAATTATTTCTCTTTTTTTGTTAGCGTTAGATCTTGGCACGTTTGGTAATCTTGAAAAACTGACAATAAATAGTATCGTCGTTATTGTTTCAACTACTAGCTGAGTCAATGCTAAATCAGGGGCTTTCATTGCTATAAAGAATAAGGTCACAACAAATCCGATGACTCCATTTAAAATGACCATTGTCAGTCGTTGACGTATAAAAATTAAAGAAATACCAATTGTGACAGTTACGATTGCTAATATAATTTCTAATGCCCCAAATTCAGAAACATGTAACTGATGTACTTTAGGAAGTCCAATTCGAATATAACCATATCCAATGATAATCATAAATATGCCTAAGGTCATAATAATGTATTGGTTTAAACGATCTTGCATAACACGTTTAAATCGCTTCGTAGCAAACTTTTCAAAATGTCGATATACCATCTCATAGCTTTTTGAAACTGAAATCTGTCTAATTTTACCTGTGAACACTTTTTTCCAATCTACTTTGATTGCTAGTACACTACCCAATAAAATAATGATGATGGTTAAAAGAAGCGGTATGTTAAATCCATGCCATTGCGAAACATGTGGTGCCAATTGATCAATTTGATGATTACCACCTGGTACAGCTCTTAATGCTGGAACGATAATCCCCTTCCCAAATATATTTGGTACAAAAAAGATTACAGGTACTAGCACCATTAATATAAGAGATGGTAAACTAAACAACCATGGTTCGTGGATATTTTTTTTAGTAAAAACCTTAGAATCATATTTTGTCCAAAATACTTCTTTTACCATGTATAGTGCATATGTGAATGTAAAAACACTCGCAATAACACCAACAAACACGATAGCTATCATTGAAATCAAACTAAATTGGGATAATTGTCCAGTTTGTGTTAATGCATCTAAAAACATTTCTTTACTTAAAAATCCATTTAAAAATGGTACTCCAGCCATAGATAGAGCCGCTATCGTCATGACTAGATTCATTTTAGGAAATAGTTGACGCATTCCACTTAAAATTCGTATATCCCTTGAACCTGCTTCATGATCTAAAATACCTACTCCCATGAAAAGCGCACATTTAAAGATGGCATGATTCATTAGATGAAATAGCGCACCAAATAATACAAATACATAAATAGATGCTATTGCGTCTTGTTGGTGTTGAGCATATCCACCACCGATACCGACCATTGCCATAATCATTCCTAGTTGACTGATTGTTGAATATGCTAGGATTCCTTTTAAATCCCATTGTTTTAAAGCTGTGATTGAACCAAATAACATTGTTATTAAACCAACAAACGTGACGATATATATGTACATATTGCTAAGACCTAATAATGGTGTAAATCGAAGTAATAAAAAGATACCAGCTTTTACCATCGTGGCTGAATGTAAATAAGCACTTACAGGTGTAGGTGCAGCCATTGCTCTAGGTAGCCAAATATGAAATGGAAATTGTGCTGATTTTGTAAATGCACCTAATAAAAACATAAAAATCATAGGGATAAACAATCCATGATTCTTAATATGATCTGCTTGTCCTAATATGTCAGTGATATTATTCGTTCCTGTCATGATATACAGCATAATAAAACCAACTAATAACGCCAATCCACCAAATACTGTAATCATAAATGATTGAATCGCACCAAATTGACTGTCACCATTGTTATACCAATATGAAATCAATAAAAATGATGATACACTCGTTAATTCCCAAAAAATGTACATCAATATCGTATTGTCTGATAATACAATACCAATCATACTGAACATAAATAACGTTAAATAAAAATAAAACCTTGGTAAATTGTCTTTTCGAGAGGATAAATATTGAGTTGCATAGAAGAATACTGCAATTCCAATAAGTGAAATAATAAGAGAAAACATTAAACTTAAACCATCTAAACGTAAATCTAAATTAATATCTAATGTCTTAATCCATGGAATAGAGGTAGAAAGATATTGCAGTTTAGCTACTGATGGTATTTGAATCAAAAAATAGATAGATGAAATTACAGGTGCAACCAACGCTATGTACCCGGCATATTTAGCCAATGCTCTACGTTTAGACATTAGAAGTATCATTGCCATAATCACAAGTATAGCAATTAATAAATAAACCAAACTCATTATTAGCCTCCTTTGTTTCTATAATTGTAATGAAATATAAATACTATGTTCACACTCATTTTCTAAACCGATAAAATTTAGTGTTTCAATAGCAGATTGATGCCCTAAATACTTTTGAATGACTGGTATAGGTATACCTTTTTGATAAGCATGATATGCAAATGTCTTACGCAATGTCGTTAGTCCTACATTATCTATACCAGCTTCAATTGATGCTTGGTGAATTATTCGATATGCTTGCTGTCTAGATAATACTTGATTTGTTCGTAGTGATTGAAAAAGAACGTCTTCATTCGAAAGACTCCTGTCCTCTATATATTGAAGTAGTTCTTTCGATAATGTTTCTGGTAACCTAATTTTAATCAACGAATGAAAATGTGCTTTACACATTTCTGATAACGTACACTTTTCAATTAGTCTCTTAACTTGAGAGACTGTAATTGTTAATAATTCTGATACTTTCAATCCACTATGTATAGCTAACTTAAAGAATAAATAGTCACGTTCAGATTTTATCTTGAGCGCTTCATACATTTTAACAATATCATCATTAAATTTAATCGCTTCTACTTTATTCATTACTCAACCTCCCCTTGCTTTAAGTGTCTTAATCATAGCTATTTTATATTTTAGTTACATATATCTATTACCTTTTTTATAGATTTTAAACATAGAAAATAAAATTAGCCATTTTATTATTTTGTTTCGATATATAGTCTGAAAGGAGGTTTTAAAATATGAGTAAAATAAACCACATCACTATTGTATTATCATTTACTAAACTAGACGCTAACGGCAAACAAACAGAATTTAAGCGTCGATTCGCTAACATTAACCCTGATGCATCAAACGACCAAATTAAAACATTCAGCAAACTTATTGAGCGACTTACTGGAGAAACATATAGCAATATCGAACTCATCAAATCTTTATCAATTTAATCAGGAGGACATATTCATGACTAAAACACTTGAATTAAGTTTTAAATCTTCACTAGACAAGCCTGTAAAACTGCAATTACCACAATTAAACAACGTAGTGACCGAGCAAGTTGCACGTGATAGTATGAATGCATTAGTAGATTTAAATATTATAAAGTCAAATAGTGGTACTATCACCAAAGTACATTCTGCTCAAATTATTGATAAAACAACAACTGTTTTATTTGAAGATAAGAAATAGATATAAAGAAAGCACAATTAATTTAGTATAAATACTAACACCCTAGACTTTCATCATGATTGTCTAGGGTGATTTTGTTGTGATAATGTCCTGTTTTTTTCAACATTATTGTAAATGAGTTGTATATTTTCTCTATAATGATAATGTATATATATGATTTTATTATTAACTTTGGAAAGTGAGACTTTATTCATATGCTTCTTTTCTATATCATTGGTGTCCTAGTTGGAATGCTTATTCCTATCCAAACATCTGTCAATTCAAGACTATCACTGTATACTAAATCGCCTTTCTATACTTCATTCATTTCATTTTCAGTTGGAACAATTTGTTTAATTATTTTAAATATCATTATCAATCCAGAAGTCTTTACTATTCACTTTTACAATAATCAATCATTTAACTACACATGGGTAGTCGGTGGTTTGCTTGGGGTTAGCTTTTTAACTGGCAATTTATTGTTATTGCCAAAATTAGGTGCAACATTAACTGTCATTGCAACAGTTGCGGGCCAAATTATAATGGGGGTCATTATTGATACGTTCGGATTATTTGGTGCAACAGTTCATGATTTTAATTTAATTAAAGCAATCGGAGTATTGTTACTCATTGTCGGCATCGTCATAATGAATCAATTTAACAAGAATAATTTATTACTAACTGATCAAAAGTATTTACTGTTTTGGCTTCTCTTAGGATTTATTTTTGGTTTCTTTCCACCTATTCAAACGACAATTAATAGTGCTTTAGCAAGTCATACTCATTCACCAGCCTTTGCATCATTAGTATCATTTACAATTGGGTCAATAGCGCTATTGATTTTAACCGCTATTTTTAATCGTTCTTTAAAACTAAAAACAAGTCATTTAAAATTCGGTAAATTAAAGCCTATCTATTTTACTGGCGGTATACTTGGTATGGCTTTTGTAACAGCTAACATTATCTTAATGCCTCATATGGGTGCAGCATTAACAACACTTATTGGGATGTTTGGCCAGATTCTAATGGGCATATTGATAGATCACTTTGGATTATTTAGTTCACCTAAAATAGCAATGACATCCAGAAAAACTATTGGTCTATTATGTATTTTGACAGGCATTATACTTTTAAGATTATTTTAATTTAACTTTTAGCTTATCATTTTAACTTGTAATTATTTTTAAAAGTGATAAGCTATTTTTTTGTGGTCTAAAAATCTTTAGAAAAGCGTTGATTTGGGTAGTATACTTTGACACAACAAATTTTAATTTAGCAAATTCGATAGTCAACTCATTCTTAAGACCTAAATTAATGTTATTTTTTAATAATTTACACCAAATTAATAGCAAAAATTATGTTATTCGTGCTAATATTTCATAGTTGGTTATTCAATTAATTAAAAATAAGTCAAAATGCACAACTTTTTATAATTCATTGAGTCGAGTTTGAAAAATAAAAGTGCTTTAATGCATGATCAATTATCGTACTTTCTATTATTTGTTACCCGTTATCAATCGGAATAACGTATAGACACTTTAACGTGCTATAGATTGGTTTTAATCACTAAATTAATGTGTTTTTCTTATCATTAAAACTGCACTGAGAATTACTAAATTAAAAAAATTATAAAAATTTTTCATTTTTAGTGATAAAATTCTGAAAAATGGGTATAAATAGTAGAAGAAGTTAACTTGGAAGAGTTAAGCTATAACAAAGAATCTCTTTAGACACACATTGAATATCGAAACATTTAATTGCGCTAAATCGTTTCATTAAATAAATTACCTTGTATTGACGATTAAATTAAGGTAAATTATAAAAAATGCTGATATTTTTGACTAAACCAAATGCTAATCCAGAAATACAATCACTGTGTCTAATGAATAATTTGTTTTATAAACACTTTTTTGTTTACTTCTCATTTTTAATTAGTTATAATTAACTAAATAATAGAGCATTAAATATATTTAATAAAACTTATTTAATGCAAAATTATGACTAACATATCTATAATAAATAAAGATTAGATATCAATATATTATCGGGCAAATGTATCGAGCAAGATGCATCAAATAGGGAGGTTTTAAACATGGCAATTACAAAAATCAATGATTGCTTTGAGTTGTTATCAATGGTCACTTATGCTGACAAATTAAAAAGTTTAATTAAAAAGGAATTTTCAATTAGCTTTGAAGAATTCGCTGTATTGACATACATCAGCGAAAACAAAGAGAAAGAATACTATCTTAAAGATATTATTAATCATTTAAACTACAAACAACCACAAGTTGTTAAAGCAGTTAAAATTTTATCTCAAGAAGATTACTTCGATAAAAAACGTAATGAGCATGATGAAAGAACTGTATTAATTCTTGTTAATGCACAACAACGTAAAAAAATCGAATCATTATTGAGTCGAGTAAATAAACGAATCACTGAAGCAAACAACGAAATTGAACTATAATTTTGTTTAGCGCAATTTGGTGAAGTTTGATAGATGATACATTCTATTAAACTTCCTTTTTTTATGTCTTTTTTTACCTAATTGTTAAGAGGTTTTGCACTAATGGCACTTAATATAAGGAAGATAGCCGCATAACGAGCAGTATATATCAAATACATTTCAAAAAAAGCTGATTTCTATCAAATAATGAATAGTAATCAGCTTTTTCACATTGCCTAAGGACTTTATGCCCTAGGTTTATATATCACATATTATGATACGCTTTTTAAAAAATTTAAATAATAATTCATAAATGCTTCTGGTTCTTCAATATGCGGTGCATGTCCTGAATGTTCGAAGATTTTTTTCGTAACATTTAAAAAATGCGCTTCCAATTTAAAATGATTCTTATCTTTAATCAAAGGATCATGTTCCCCATTAATTAACAAAGTAGGTACACATGTACGTTTTTTTAAATACATAGGTTCATCTTTATGCAAAATTAATGAACGAATTGCCACCGCACTATCATCCTCAGACTTAATGCTATATATTCTTTGTTTTTGATACCATTTCATCGTCTTCTCTTGATTTCTAAACAATTTAGAAAATAAAAGAATATACGCTTCAGACTTATTAAAACCCGCTATATCATCTTGATATTGTATTAACAATTGAGTAAAGCTGTGTATTAAGTCATCTTTCTTCGATGCAATGGTAGTTAATGATTTTACACGATAAGCATATTTATCTGTAAATAACTTAGCAACTACCCCACCTAAATCATGTCCTAGAATATGTGCCTCATGAATATTTAACTTCTCCATTAGAATTTTTAAATCCTCAACGTGATCGTTTAAATCGTATGATTCACTTTTAGAAGACTTGCCATGACCTCTTAAATCGTAAGTAAGTACTTTATATGATGATGCTAGTTGATGTTGCAAATCTTCAAATCCAGCTAAATTACCATCCAATCCATGAAGTAATATTATAGGATCCCCTTTACCTTCAATTTGATAAGTTAATTGGATTTGAGGATTAATTGTGACTTTATTCATTGTGACACCTCCCTCAATAAACTATATACCCAACCTTCATTCTATATACGCTTCCATTTTATAAACAATTTTTTTAAATTATTTATAAATTACCAAAAGTTATTCCAACAATAAAAAAACTATTCATCTCAATTAATACAATTAATCAAGTGAATAGTTTTATCATATTTATAATCTTGTACGTGAAGATAATCTAATTGTGAAATATATAACTAGAACTACTAATAATATCCATATAATTAATGAAAAAATCTGGGCTGATTGTGGATTATGAATCATTGCATCGACGGTTTTTTGACAAAATAATAACCCGATTCCCGAAAACTCAAGTCGCTTATAAAATATGCCGGCAATTACTAAAATAATACCAATGAAAAAGAAAAATTGATGTCCAAAATTTGTAATTGGTATAACGCCCCAAGTAATATTAAATGCTTGTAATATAATTAATAACAAGGATATGATAGCGATAATTGTACCCATAATCATTTCTATTTTATTACTACGCAAGTAATTCTTTTGAGACACCCTTAGGTATACAACAATAGTCATTGGAAAAATCACTAAACAATAAAATAGACTCATTCCAGTAATAGCTTGAAACTGAACATACTGTTTATCATATAAATAGGATATGAGAATGAAGTTTATAATAAAGAAAATAACTGGATTCATTTGTAAAGCAAACAAATTCCTTTGAATCATTAATATGATTTGTGCTGGAGATTTTCTTTTATATTCAATATAATCTTGATCTTTCTTTTCAGAATTTTTTATATCAGTAATTACTTTCTCTTTAATATCATCAATCAAATGCGGTGATAAACCTTTATGATTAAAGTAATCTTCTATATTTTCTAGTAAAATTTTATCGTTAATACGCATTGGTAGTACTCCTTTAAAATGAAACATCTTTATTTATTGTATTGGTTTAATTTCCCCTTCGCAAATCATAAAAATTAATATTCACTGTATTATGCCATGTAATAAAATAACCGACAAGTATTGCGATTTAACTTGTCGGTTAAGCACGATTAATTTAATTATTATTTTTCCAAATCAATACGATATAATTTTATGTTTTTATCTTTTGGTGCTGAGGCAAATTGATAAGTCGTTTTGCCTTTTTCAATATATCCAAAATTACCAGCAACTTTGCTATATTCCGTATGTGTTACTGCTTTGCCAACATAATTTTTAACAGCTTGATATGTTGGACCATTAGCATCATTATACATCATTGAAATATGAGTTACTTTACCATTGTTTTTCTTACCATCAGTAGTTACTAATAACATACCTTTTTTAGTATGGAATTCGTAATAATGTTCAGTTCCATCTTCATTGTAAGAATACATCGGATTTTTGTACTTAGTTAAAACATCTTTAATAGATTCGCCAATTTTCACATTTTCTAATGACTGATCACCCTTAATTAATTGTTTAACAGTATCAATAGAGTTGCCACTTGCTGCTTCGGCACTAGTGTTCACTAAGCCTACTCCCATTACAACAGAACATGCAATTATACTTGCCGTTAGTAGCTTTTTCATAAGCACTCTCTCCTTTTATTTATATCGTCTTGTGCTCACAACCATTATACAACAATCATTTCTAAAACAACAGTCATATTACAATTATATTACAAATAATAATTACTACTTTTATATTTCACTTATCACTAAAAATTAAACATGCTTTTCATCGTGATGTTTGTTGATAAATGCAGCTGTATCTTCGACGAATCTTTCTTGCTCTTCAACAAATGGGAATGCACTTGATTCTTGATATACTTCAAAGTCCGCATTTTGGATTAAATCAGCTACTTCTTTAGCTTCTAATCTTGTTGTTCTTTCACCGAATTCTCCTGCAATAATTTTTGTCGGTACTACGACATTTCTATAAGTTTGAGAAATATCAGCGTTTTTGAATACCTCTTTAACTGCTTGAATTTCTTCTTTAGTTGATATTTCATTTGTATCTACGACATGTTTGAGGAATCGATTCATTTTTCTCGGACGATAATACTTACGCTTATTTAAAAATTTATCTTGTTTTTCAGGATCCCAGTTTCGAATAATATGGGCATATTTTCTAAATAAACGTTCTTCCGGTAATTCACCTTCAATAGATGTTGGATTTACCAACGTAAGTGATGATGTAAATTCAGGATAACGTACTGAAATATCCGCACCAATGATTCCACCCATTTCATGGCATACAAATGCAACTTCTTCAATATATAAATATTTAAGTAATTCAACAATGTCATCAGAAAAATCTTTTATTTCAATGTGACGAGGTTTATCAGAATAGCCATGTCCACGTAAATCAATTAACACAACTTGAAATGATTTTGCTAATTCTGCTGCTAATTTATTAAACACAGAATAATTATCAAGTACAGTATGAATCAATACGATAGGATAGCCTTCACCTAATGTACTGTAATGTATCGATGTTCCATCTTTTCTAGTAAATAGATCCATAATTTTCTCCTTTATTATCATTTTTTATTGGTAAAATGGTTAATAATTCTTCCACTGTTGTAATTGTAAAATCAACTTCTTCTTCGAGTGGTTCAATTTCAGCATCTTCTTGTTTATACCATACACTAACCATGCCCATAGCTCGTGCTGGAGCTACATCATTTAACGCATCATCGCCAACATACATAATTTGCTCAGGTAATACCCCTAGTTGATCAATCATATCTTCAAAAATTTTAGGATGTGGTTTACGAAAACCAACTGTTTCTGATGTTGATAAATAATTAATAACATGCATCAAACCAAGTGAATGTAATCGAAATTGTTTAATCTTAGATTTACCATTTGCGATAACACCAATTTGAAAGCCTTTTTGCGATAGCTTTTCTAGTGTATACAAAGTATCGTAATAAGGAAATACATAACGATAAAAATGCATTTCAAAATCATTAAATAAGTCTTTCCAAGTTAACCTATCTACATGGAAACGTTTAATGATTTCTTTATATAAATCAGGTTTATCATTATCTTCATCGTCATCTAGCTCAATAAATGCTTTTTTAAAATCTGCCAGTTGAACATGAATTAAGTAGTCATGAAATCGTTCATATTGCTCTTCGATAAATTTCTCTCGAGATTTAACTCTGTCCAACAACGTACCTTCTAAATCAAATACAACTGCTTTAATTTGATTCAAATCCATCGCTTATGCCCTCTTTATGTTTATAGTTATTTTTATTTTAGCAAATGTCGTGTGCTAGTGTAACCGTTTCGACTGAGATATTAGCATGTAAAATAACACTGGTATACCAATTAATGCAATGATAATACTTGCCGGTATTTGTACTGGTGACAATATATGGCTACCAATAAAATCTGCCATAACCATTATTTGTCCTCCAGTTACAATATTTAAAGCCAATTGTCTTCCTAATGATTGTTTCCACTGCCATTTTCTAATGAGTTGCGGTATCACCATACCAATGAATCCAATGATGCCAACATATGCGACATTTATCGCCGTTATCATAGAAGCTATACATAACGCGATATATGTAATCAATTGAACATTTAAGCCTAGTGACTGACTTTTTAGTTCTCCTAATTGCAATAACTTTAGTTGATTAAGAATGATAAATATACCAAACAATGCAATGATAAATGTGATTGCTATTATAGATACATTTGAGTATTCTGCATCACCAAAACCACCAAACAGATAATTGGCAATTGTATTTAATTTGCGAGGTTTTAATAAAATCAAAAAATATAGAAGTGAATTGAATAACGCACCAATCATTAAACCACTTAATATTAAGATTCTAACTGGATAGCCTTGGCTCAATACCGACGTAATGACTAATACAGTTATTAATGTTATCAAACTAAATGTTATTGAAAATACAGGAATCCATAACGTTGTTAAACCTAAAAATAATGCTAATCCTGAACCAAATGTAGCGCCGCTTGCCAATCCTAATGTAAAGCTATCTGCCAATGCATTATTTAAAACTGTTTGAAATATAAGGCCTGCAACAGTTAATATCATACCTGTCAACAATGCTTCTAATAATCTCGGTAATCTAACATTGATTAAAATAGACTGGTTAAATACATCATTGATATCGCCCAACTGCCAAAATAGATATATGCTAGTTGTTATAATCAATATGACTATCCAGCTCAATAATACTTTATTAAATGTCATAGCATTCTCTTTTCTTTCATCGATAATTACATTCATTATAGCAATCACATACTCGCGTTGCTATCATTCACTAAATATATTTTAAAAACCCCTTATCTCAAACATGTATTTTTTACATGTAGCAATAAGGGGCATAATTAGAATGGTTTATTTTCTATAAATTGCATCTCTTAATTCTTTTAATCCTTCATCAATACGTGGACCTGGTCTTGATACTTCATCACCATTTACAACTTCAATACGTGTATTCTTGACAGCATTAATTTTATTGAATCCACCTCTTTTTTTGATGATATCCATATAATCTGATCTTGTCTTAGCTTCCGTCGAAATTAATATATCTGGGTTCTTTTTAATAATACTTTCCTTCGTTACAGGGTTCCAACCATTAATGTCACTATACACATTTTGGGCTTCTAATTTTTCTAACATATCATTAAAAAATGTATGCTTCCCTGCTGTATATATTTCAGGCTTTGATGAAACCTCAATAAATACTTTTGATTTTTTATGATGAGCAGGAATTGAATCTATGACTTTATCGATATTATCTTTAGTTTCCTCAACAAGTTGTTCAGCCTGCTTATCATGATGCGTTAATTTCCCAATTTGCTTAAATGTGTTGTAAGTTTCATCAATTGATTGTGCATCTTTAACATACACTACTTTGATGCCTTGTTTCTCTAATGATGACAATACTTTATTAGCAGTTGCCTTTTGCGACTCATGCGCAAGAATTAGATCTGGCTTTGCCTTTAAAAGTTCCTCTTTATTTAGATTCAAAGCATCAAATTGCTTCTTACCCTTTTTCACATCTTTTGGATAATCATCAACCGTTGAAACACCAACTATGTATTTACCTAATCCTAATTCATATAAAATTTCAGTATTACTAGGCATTAACGAAACAATTCTATGGTACGGCGATTTAGACGAGCCATTATCATTGCTACCTTGTTTATCATTATCTTTCATACCACAGCCACTCAGGACAAGCATAAAAATCAAAATAAAAGCAATTAACGATTTCTTCACACTATCACATCTCCTTTTTAAAGCCTCTTGAGCTTTAGCGATTAGAGGGATTTATGCAGTTGTGCCTTAGCATCCAACTGCGTTTCTCTTCATCTTTAGCGATTAGAGGGATTTATGCAGTTGTGCCTTAGCAAGCAACTGTAATCCTCTTTACCCCTTAATTTATTAATTAGGGATTTTTATGCATTTGGTGCGTTAGCAAACAACTGTTTTTTCTTTATATGCTTCTATTTATTATATAAGTCCACATACTAAAAGAAAATAGTAAATTATTTTTTATATTTCATATAAACTCATCTATCTAACTTCACAGCGTTTACTTTTTAAAGTAAGGTTCTAAAAAATCATAATTCTTTATATCTTTGTCTCTAAAGTAATGTTTACCAAATACATCTAACAGAGCATGAAATTCATTAGCATCTTGATTTGTAAAATGATTTGGTAATGTGACTACTTTTTTTAATTGATCATAACTTTTAGTGTTTTCATATCCTAATTTATCATATATTTTTCTTGTATAGCTATCTGGAATAAATTCAATACGTCCGAATATATAAACAAGTAAGACATCTGCTGTTTCACTTCCAATACCTTTCAAAGATAATAATTCTTTTCTTAATCCACCTTTATATCGCTCATTAATCTCTTGATAATTGAAATGATGTCGTGCTAACCATGTTAATAATGTTTTAATCGTCAGTGATTTACTTTTATAAAAGCCACTTGAATGTATCAATGATTGTAACGTTTCAATAGGTAGTTCTAATATATGATTTGGATTAAAATGCGTGTGTTCTTTAACTTGATTCAATGCAATTTCTGCATTTCGCCATCTAGTATTTTGAACTAAAATTGCACCTAACATCATTTCAATGTCATTATCAGCAGGCCACCAAAATTGTGGTCCGAGATGTTCATATAAAACTTTATATAATTCATCAGTTCCTAACATTTACACCCTCCATTTTAGAGGGAGTGGGACAGAAATGATATTATCGTAAAATTTATTTCGTCGTCCCACCCCAACTTGCATTGTCTGTAGAAATTGGGAATCCAATTTCTCTTTGTTGGGGCCCCGCCGGCAAGGTTGACTAGAATTGAAAAAAGCTTGTTACAAGCGAATTTTCGTTCAGTCAACTACTGCCATTATAACTTTGTAGAGCATAGAACATTGATTTATGTCTCAGGCTCTCTTATGCAGTTGTGCAGTAGCATCCAACTGTGTTCCTCTTAACCTTATTCACATACTAAGCATTCCCCAATATGTCACATACCTAAAAAAAACACTCCAACACAAAGTATCTTTCGAGAAACTCTACGTTGGAGTGTATATAAATGTTCTTACATTGATTCAGGTGCGCTTACACCGACCATTGCCAATGCATTTTTCAATGTAATTCTGACCGCTTCAATCATAGCAACATGTGCTTTTGTTTTTTCAATATCATCTGTTAATACTTTTTCAGCATTGTAGAATTTATGGAAATGAGCAGCCAAGTCTTGAATATAATTAGTAATTCTATGTGCTGATCTATGCTCAGCTGCACTTTCAATTGTAGGTTCGAAATCAGCTACTTTTTTCAACAATTCAATCGCTTTTTCATTTGTAATCGTTGTAAAATCATTCGCAGCAGCTACCTCAATTCCTTGCTCTTTCGCTTGTTTTAAAATTGAACAGATACGCGCATGTGCATATTGAGCATAGTAAACTGGATTGTCTTGAGATTGCTCTTTCGCTAATTCCATATCAAAATCAAAGTGACTATCAGGACTACGCATAGTTAAGAAATAACGTGCAGCGTCAACGCCAACTTCGTCCATAATTTCTCTTAATGTAATCGCATTACCAGTACGTTTACTCATCTTCACTTCTTTACCATTTTCCATTAAACGAACCATTTGCATGATTTGAATTTCTAAACGATTACTATCTACACCAAACGTTTCAAGAGATGCTTTCAAACGATTAATATAACCATGATGATCAGCACCAAATAAATCGATTAAAATGTCATTACCACGTTTAACTTTATCGAAGTGGTACGCAATATCTGGTAAGAAATACGTATATGTACCGTCATTTTTAATTAATACTCTGTCTTTGTCGTCTTTAAAATCAGTTGTACGTAACCATGTAGCGCCATCAGCTTCATACGTATAACCTAATTCTTTCATTTTTGCTAAAACTTCAAGAATTTCGCCTTTTTCATATAAAGATGTTTCACTAAACCAATTATCAAAATGCGTATTGAACTCTGCCAAATCATTTTTCAGTTTAGCCATCTCGTATTCTACGCCTAATTTTCTAAATTCTTTCAAACGTGCTTCTTCAGAATAATCTTTAATTTCAGGGTGTTTCTCTGCTAAATCTTTACCTATTTCAATAATATCTTTTCCATTATAGCCATCTTCAGGCATTGAATAACTATTGTCACCTAAAGCTTCAAAGAAACGTGTTTCAATCGAACGCGCTAAGTTAGTAATTTGATTACCAGCATCATTAATATAATATTCACGTGTTACATTATAGCCAGCTGCAGTTAAAATATTAGCTAAAGCATCACCAACTGCTGCATTTCTAGCATGACCAATATGTAAATCTCCTGTAGGGTTAGCTGAAACATACTCAAGCAATACATTTTGACCTTTTGATTCATTTACATGTCCAAATTGATCACCTTTTTCAATTGCTTCAGGAATAATTGCTGTTAAATACTGATTATCTAAGTAAAAATTAATGAATCCTGGACCAGCAATGTCAATTTGTTTTACATGTGCTTTTTCAGTATCTAAGTTATCAACAATCGCTTGAGCAATTTCACGAGGATTACGCTTTGCAATCTTAGTCAGTACCATCGCAATATTAGTAGCATAATCTCCATTTTTTGTATCTTTAGGAACTTCAATTTTAATATCAGGAATCTCATCTGCTAATCCTGCTTTGTTAATACTTGCTGCAATTTCTTCTACTAATGTTTGTTTCACTTGATCAATAATATTCATTCGCCTATCTCCTTATAGTTAATTTCATATTGATAAGAACCCATTTTTTCATTATCTTGATATAATTCATAATGAATCTTTAGCTTGCCACCGTCTCCACTTACGAAATGCAAAATGCGTAATGTTTTAACTTCTAGTGGAATTCGTCCAGCCGATATATCGTAAAAAGTTGTTGTCGTTTGTCCTTCAACAAAATGCAAATTCATATTAATGTCGCCTTTACGAATCAACTTAACGCTACCATCATCCACTTTTATTGTAACATTAACTGTTGCATCCTCAATTTGTTCTACATACCGAATAAAGTTAGATTGCCTTTGTTGCCAAGTTCCTTCAGTAGTAAATTCAAATTTTTCTTTTTCGTTGTGCTGTTTCAACACTTGCTTTGTTTGAATACTTACTTTTTTATCCAATTTACTACTCACCTTAATCTTCGCATAATAGAAATATTATAGCATAAAATAAGGTCATCTTGTTATGCCTTCTTAAAGCTAAATAGGTTCAATTAATTAACAATTCCATACTTAATCAACGCTTCATATATGTAAGCCATTTTATAAAATACTAACAACACCTCAAAACCAAAAAAACACGAGATTTTCACTATCTTTCATGAAAACCTCGTGTTTGATTATAATGATAGTGTTCAGAGCACTACCTTCTTTATCTATATAGTCAGTTGATATTTTTAAAATTTAATAACCATTCTACCAGTTATAGTACCATTTTCCATTTCTTCAAAAATATCATTGATTTCTTCTAATTTTCTTAATTGAACTTTAGGTGTTACTTTATTTTCAGCAGCAAATTCAAACGCTTCACGTAAGTCTTGTCTTGTACCAACAAGTGAACCTACTACTTCAATACCGTCAAGCACTAATCTTGGGATATCTAAGTTCATTTTATCAACAGGTAAACCAACGGCAACAACTCTTGCACCAGCTTTTACAACATCAACCGCTTGGTTAAATGGCGTCTTAGCAACTGAAGTTACCACTGTTGCATCTAATCCTTTGTTATCAGTTAATTTCATAACTTCTGCAACTGGATCAACATCTTTAGAATTAATAATAGCATCAGCACCTAATTCTTTCGCGAATGCTAATTTATCATCATTGATGTCGAAGGCAACAATTTTAGCCCCCATAACGTTTTTAGCATATTGTA
>NZ_JACVZM010000023.1:0-41491 GCF_017151935.1 Staphylococcus sp. EG-SA-14
ATAAGGAAAATAGCAGCTCAACGAGCTGTACATTATAAAATACATATCAAAAAAGCTGATTTCTATCAAATAATTAATAGAAATCAGCTTTTTTACATTGCCTAAGAACTTAATGTCCCAAGCCCTTATTTTTGTGCTAGAAAGTAATGCTTTACTATATTCAATGATTAGTAATGACTAACTTTCTAATTGTTTCATTGCGTAAGGTATTTCATTGATAAGTCTTGATGGTGGCACCACATACATATCTTTTGCAAGATTTTCGCCAATAAAACTATGTGTATATGTGGCACTCATAACCGCTTCTTTTAAGTTATCAAATTGACCAACAAAACTTGTAATCATACCAGCAAGTGTATCGCCCATACCACCAGTCGCCATTGCTGGGCTACCGATTGTCAA
This sequence comes from Staphylococcus sp. EG-SA-14, assembly GCF_017151935.1. Classification (NCBI taxonomy): domain Bacteria; kingdom Bacillati; phylum Bacillota; class Bacilli; order Caryophanales; family Staphylococcaceae; genus Staphylococcus; species Staphylococcus sp. EG-SA-14. The sequence continues at coordinate 403 of NZ_JACVZM010000023.1, forward strand.
TTTAAAGTCTTCATCTTTAAAGAAAATTTCAGTACCATGTTTTTTAAGTACAACAGTTGCGCCTAAACGATCAACTGCTTCACGATTACGCTCATATGTCTGTTCCTCAATAGGAATACCACTTAATCGTTCCCATTCTTTGAGGTGTGGTGTAAAGATCACACGACATGTAGGTAATTGCGGTTTCAGTTTACTAAAGATTGTAATCGCATCGCCGTCTACGATTAAATTTTGATGCGGTTGTATATTTTGTAGTAGGAATGTAATGGCATTATTTCCTTTGAAATCAACGCCAAGACCTGGACCAATTAGTATACTGTCAGTCATTTCAATCATTTTCGTCAACATTTTCGTATCATTAATATCAATAACCATCGCTTCTGGGCAACGAGAATGTAATGCTGAATGATTTGTTGGATGTGTAGCTACAGTGATTAAACCACTACCGCTAAATACACATGCACGAGCCGCTAACATAATGGCACCACCTAAGTTAGCAGATCCACCAATTAATAAAATTTTGCCATAATCACCTTTATGTGAATCTTCTTTACGCTTAGGAATGTTAATAGAATTTAACGTTTCCATAGTGATATAACCTCCCATGTAAAAGCCTTTTCCGAATTTATTCAATTTTAAAAATATATAGTAACTTTTAACAAAATGTATTATAAATTTCTGAATTCATTATTATTTGTCGTTAAATACAATAGAAAATACTATACCTGTATATGCAATTCGTCAATAGATAAATTAGTAAATATGCTTACAACAATCTTAATATCCTTTAACGCACTACAATAGTGCTCTGATAATAGGTTATAAATGTACGTAAAACCATTGTTTCAATAAAAATGAAAACGTATACTTCAAGAAGGATGGGTTACTTAATATAAACAAGGGGGTAACATATATGACTTTATATTTAGATGGTGAAACACTAACAATTGAGGATATTAAATCATTTTTACAACAACAATCAAAGATTGAAATTATTGATGATGCGTTAGAACGTGTCAAAAAAAGTAGAGCGGTAGTTGAACGTATTATTGAAAATGAGGAAACGGTTTACGGTATTACTACAGGTTTTGGGTTATTTAGTGATGTACGTATAGACCCGACGCAATATAATGAATTACAAGTGAATCTGATACGCTCACATGCCTGTGGGCTAGGTGAGCCATTCTCAAAAGAAGTAGCATTAGTCATGATGATTTTACGATTGAATACATTATTAAAAGGTCATTCAGGTGCCACTTTAGAATTAGTGAGACAATTACAATTTTTTATAAATGAACGTATTATACCGATAATCCCACAGCAAGGCTCTCTCGGTGCATCAGGAGATTTAGCGCCATTATCACACTTAGCATTAGCATTAATTGGTGAAGGGAAAGTATTGTACAGAGGGGAAGAAAAGGATAGTGACGATGTATTAAGAGAATTAAATAGACAACCTTTGAACCTTCAGGCTAAAGAAGGTTTAGCATTGATTAATGGTACGCAAGCTATGACAGCTCAAGGTGTCATTAGTTATATAGAAGCAGAAGATTTAGGTTACCAATCTGAATGGATTGCTGCATTAACGCATCAGTCTCTTAATGGCATTATAGATGCATATCGACATGATGTGCACGCAGTTCGTAATTTTCAAGAACAGATTAATGTGGCAGCGCGTATGCGTGATTGGTTAGAAGGATCAACATTAACGACGCGACAAGCAGAAATACGTGTACAAGATGCATATACGTTGCGTTGTATACCACAAATCCATGGCGCGAGTTTTCAAGTATTCAATTATGTTAAACAGCAATTAGAATTTGAAATGAATGCGGCTAATGATAATCCACTTATATTTGAGGAAGCAAATGAAACGTTTGTTATTTCAGGTGGTAACTTCCATGGACAACCTATTGCTTTTGCATTAGATCATCTTAAATTAGGTGTAAGTGAATTAGCAAACGTATCGGAACGTCGTCTAGAGCGACTAGTAAATCCTCAATTAAATGGTGATTTACCAGCATTTCTTAGTCCAGAGCCAGGATTGCAAAGTGGCGCGATGATTATGCAATATGCTGCTGCAAGTCTCGTTTCTGAAAATAAAACTTTAGCGCATCCAGCGAGTGTTGATTCTATCACTTCATCTGCGAACCAAGAAGATCACGTATCTATGGGAACTACAGCTGCTAGACATGGTTATCAAATTATTGAAAATGCAAGACGTGTGCTGGCAATCGAATGTGTTATTGCATTACAAGCAGCAGAGTTAAAAGGTGTTGAAGGTTTATCACCAAAAACACGTCGTAAATATGAGGAGTTTCGAAGTATCGTGCCATCCATTACACATGACCGTCAATTTCATAAAGATATTGAAGCGGTTGCACAGTATTTAAAGCAATCAATTTATCAAACGACTGCATGTCACTAAATCGACATGAGTGATGTTTGAAATCGTTACTTGAAAAAGCAAATATAGTTTGCTATATTAAAATTAACTTAATAAGACATTGTTCGTAGGACAAGTAATATATAGTGTTCGATATCAGAGAGCTTGTGGTTAGTGTGAACAAGAATCAACATATATATGAATCTACCTACTTAATTTAAAAGAACAATCGGTGATAACCGTTATTTTAGTGAAGTGCAATTTAGGTTTAGTGTATCTTTATAACTTAAATTGTTAAATAGGGTGGCAACGCGTAGACCACGTCCCTTGTAGGGATGTGGTCTTTTTTTATTTTCTAAAAAATAAAGACGTACGTCATTCCATAATAAATGATAATTATTTGGGAAAGGATGAAGGTTAATGTTAGACATTAGATTATTCAGAAATGAGCCTGACACAGTTAAGAGCAAAATTGAATTACGTGGAGATGATCCAAAAGTTGTAGATGAAATTTTAGAATTGGATGAGCAACGACGTAAATTAATTAGTGCAACAGAAGAAATGAAAGCACGTCGTAATAAAGTAAGCGAAGAAATCGCATTAAAAAAACGTAATAAAGAAAATGCTGATGATGTGATTGCTGAAATGCGCACATTAGGTGACGATATTAAAGAAAAAGATAGTCAATTAAATGAAATTGATAATAAAATGACAGGTATCCTTTGTCGTATTCCAAATTTAATAAGTGATGATGTACCTCAAGGTGAATCTGATGAAGATAACGTTGAAGTTAAAAAGTGGGGTACACCACGTGAGTTTTCATTTGAACCAAAAGCACATTGGGATATTGTAGAAGAATTGAAAATGGCTGATTTTGATCGTGCAGCAAAAGTTTCAGGTGCGCGTTTTGTATATTTAACAAATGAAGGTGCGCAATTAGAGCGTGCTTTAATGAACTATATGATTACAAAACATACAACACAACATGGTTATACAGAAATGATGGTACCACAGCTTGTGAACGCAGATACAATGTATGGTACAGGTCAATTACCTAAATTTGAAGAAGATTTATTTAAAGTAGAAAAAGAAGGATTATATACAATTCCAACTGCTGAAGTACCATTAACGAATTTCTACCGTAATGAAATTATTCAACCAGGTGTACTTCCTGAAAAATTCACTGGTCAATCTGCATGTTTCCGTAGTGAAGCAGGATCAGCAGGTAGAGATACAAGAGGATTAATTCGTTTACATCAATTCGATAAAGTGGAAATGGTACGTTTTGAACAACCTGAAGATTCATGGAATGCTTTAGAAGAAATGACAACAAACGCAGAAGCAATTCTAGAAGAGTTAGGTTTACCATACCGTCGTGTTATTTTATGTACAGGTGATATTGGATTTAGTGCAAGCAAAACATATGATTTAGAAGTTTGGTTACCAAGCTACAATGATTATAAAGAAATTAGTTCATGCTCAAACTGTACGGATTTCCAAGCGCGTCGTGCTAACATCCGCTTCAAGCGTGACAAAGCAGCTAAACCAGAATTAGCACATACATTAAATGGTAGTGGTTTAGCAGTTGGACGTACATTTGCTGCTATTGTTGAAAATTACCAAAATGAAGATGGAACAGTAACAATTCCAGAAGCATTAGTACCATTTATGGGTGGTAAAACACAAATTTCAAAACCAGTTAAATAAAGGCTTTAGCTACAAGCTTTAAAAAGTATATATCTACGTATACTTAAAGCAAGGGCAAGATACTTTAAATAATATTTTAAAAAGTGGTGACGAAGCTGTCGCCACTTTTTTTGTGCTGTAAAAGTATAATAGTGAGCCAATGCACATAACAACAATAAATTAAGTTTGTGGTTTAATGGGGTGAACGCATTTCATTATAGCAACAATACGGGATAATTATGATGAACTAAAACAATCTAAAACGTAACAATTTTGAGCATCACTATTATAGGAAATTAAGCGATAAAATACTGATTTCGTTGATGTAGTATGAGTAATATCGATGGAGTAGGGTAGGGGGAGGGGATGATGATTATAAGGGAGTGGAACATGAATCAATATCCCAGACTCATCATTAGATATAAAAATTTATAAAATTAGTATTTAAAAACAACTACAATCCATAGAAAATATGGAGGTAGTCTTAAATAAAAAATTGAAAATTCTAAAAAATAAAAAGTTAATATGAAGCTGATTAAAGACTCCGGTATGTCTAACTTCAGACAAACCGGTGTCTAATGTTATTGCTTGTGATATAGAACTGTATTAGACTAGGTATATTATTTTTTTCGTAATTATATAAATATAAAGTGGCAAAGGAGGTAGTTGAGATGACAACACATTTAAGTTTTAGACAAGGCGTGCGAGAGTGTGTCCCAACATTATTGGGTTATGCCGGTGTTGGTATTTCATTTGGTATTGTGGCTTCGTCTCAAAACTTTAGTATTTTAGAAATTGTCTTGTTATGTCTTGTTATATATGCCGGTGCTGCGCAATTTATTATGTGCGCGTTGTTTATAGCAGGTACACCGATATCAGCGATTGTACTAACTGTATTTATCGTAAATTCAAGAATGTTCCTTTTAAGTATGTCGCTTGCACCAAACTTCAAGACATATGGGTTTTGGAACCGTGTTGGATTAGGTTCATTAGTAACTGACGAAACGTTTGGCGTCGCCATTACACCTTATTTAAAAGGAGAAGCTATCAATGATCGTTGGATGCATGGTCTTAACATTACAGCATATTTATTTTGGGCAATTTCATGTGTAGCTGGGGCTTTATTTGGCGAATATATCTCAAATCCGCAAACGCTAGGGTTAGATTTTGCTATCACGGCTATGTTTATCTTTTTGGCCATTGCGCAATTTGAATCAATTACTAAATCGCGATTAAGAATTTACATAGTACTCATTATTGCCGTCATAGTAATGATGTTATCGCTAAGTATGTTTATGCCTTCATATCTATCAATATTAATTGCAGCCACAATTTCAGCAGCGTTAGGAGTGATGATGGAACGATGATAACTCATATGAACATGTTAATACTTATTTTATTGTGTGGTATCGTAACGCTATTAATTCGAATTATACCTTTTATCATGATTTCAAAAGTGCAATTGCCTGATGTCGTGGTTCGATGGCTATCATTTATCCCAATCACACTATTTACGGCACTTGTCATAGACAGCATTATTCAACAGACGCCTCATGGTGAGGGGTATACATTAAACATCCCTTACATTATCGCGCTCATTCCGACGGTTATTTTATCTATAATCACGCGTAGTTTAACTATTACAATTATTAGTGGGATTGTTATCATGGCAGCATTACGATTTTTCTTTTAAAAATAACTGAAAATCATTGAACAGATATTTAAACTTAGGTAAACTGTTAGTAATCAGAAAATTCTGATATACAAATCGTCTATGTTAAGATTGGGAATCGTGTATACGTAAGCGATTTGGCTAACGCATGACAATGATAACAACATTTTAAATGATAAAGTAATTCATCACTGAATCTCAACTAACACATAACAATTTCATATTTCTTATTGTGAGAAGTTGAGGGACTTGGCCCTGTGATACTTCAGCAACCGACTTTATAGCACGGTGCTAAAACCAACGAGTTACTCGAATGATAAGTATAAAGACTTCTTACTTTTCAATAGGGTGAGAAGTTTTTTTGTTTAAGGAGGAAAGAACAATGACAAATTACACAGTAGATACTTTAAATTTAGGGAAATTTATTACAGAATCTGGGGAAGTCATAGATAACTTGCGTTTGAGATATGAGCATGTCGGTTATCATGGACAACCATTAGTTGTAGTTTGTCATGCATTAACTGGCAATCATTTAACATATGGAACAGATGATTATCCGGGTTGGTGGCGAGAAATTATTGATGGGGGATATATACCCATTCACGATTATCAATTTTTAACATTTGATGTTATTGGTAGTCCTTTCGGTTCAAGTTCACCTTTAAACGACCCTCATTTTCCTAAAAAATTAACATTAAGAGATATAGTCAGAGCGAATGAACGAGGTATACAAGCCCTTGGTTATGATAAGATTAATATTTTAATAGGGGGAAGTCTTGGAGGTATGCAAGCAATGGAACTACTTTACAATCAACAGTTTGAAGTAGATAAAGCCATTATCCTTGCTGCAACAAGTCGAACATCATCTTATAGTAGAGCTTTCAATGAAATTGCAAGGCAAGCCATTCATCTTGGTGGTAAGGAAGGTCTAAGTATTGCACGCCAATTAGGTTTTTTGACATATCGATCATCAAAAAGTTATGATGAACGTTTCACGCCGGATGAAGTAGTCGCATACCAACAACATCAAGGTAATAAATTTAAAGAACATTTTGATTTGAATTGTTATCTGACACTGCTAGATGTATTGGATAGTCACAACATTGACCGAGGTCGCACAGACGTAACGCATGTTTTTAAAAATTTAGAAACAAAAGTGTTAACGATGGGGTTCATAGATGATTTGCTATATCCGGATGATCAAGTTCGTGCATTAGGTGAACGTTTTAAATATCATCGTCATTTCTTCGTGCCTGATAATGTTGGGCATGATGGATTCCTACTAAACTTTAGTACCTGGGCACCTAACTTATATCATTTCTTAAATTTAAAGCATTTTAAGCGTAAGTAATAATATGTATATATTTTCAAAAAATGAAGCCACTAAATCACAGTTATCATATTCAAAGACATCTAGAGTACATGAGAGTGGAAATGAATTGTAAATCTAAATCAAGCTTGATTGCTATGTAGTGGGATTAAATAATCATGTTGAAAATGAAAGCACACAAAAGCGATTCAAATGAGTATGTTAATTACTTATAAAACATGAAAGTTATTATTCAATTAAATGAAATAGAAGCATACAATCTATAAATTGTTAAATTCCATTAAAGAGGTTAAAATAATAGCTATAGTTAAAAATATGGGAGTGGCTTATGTGTTTTCAAAAATACAACCTAAAGCAACAATAATTGCAACGATTGCGTTGGTATTTGTCGCTTTAGCTTTATATCTAGTGCCTGGTTTAGGACTAATATTTGCATTATTTGCAACCATACCAGGTATCGTTTTATGGAATAAATCAATACAATCTTTCGGGATTAGTGCACTTATTACAGTAATTATAACAACTGTTTTAGGTAATACTTTCGTTTTAAGTGCCATCATATTAGTCTTAATTGCAAGTTTAATTATTGGTCAATTGCTCAAAGAAAGAACGTCTAAAGAAAGAATATTATACGTAACAACAGTAGCGATGAGCTTAATTTCATTAATCGCTTTTATGTTACTACAAACATTCGGAAGGATTCCACCATCAGCGAGCATAGTAAAACCTTTCAAGCAAACATTACATGAAGCGATTACGATGAGCGGTGCCGATGCGAATATGACCCAAATATTAGAAGAAGGGTTTAGACAAGCGACCGTTCAATTACCAGGTTTCATCATTATCATTACATTTTTAATCGTCTTAATTAACTTAATCGTTACATTTCCGATTTTACGAAAATTTAAAATCGCTACACCTGTATTTAAGCCACTTTTCGCGTGGCAAATGAGCGGTATTTTATTATGGATATACATTATTGTTATCATATGTTTATTATTTACAGGTCAACCGAGTGTGTTCCAGAGCATTCTTTTAAACTTCCAACTTGTGTTATCATTAGTAATGTATATTCAAGGTTTAAGTGTTATTCATTTCTTTGGTAAAGCGAAAGGTTTGCCGAATGCAGTAACGATTTTACTATTGGTTATCGGTACAATACTGACACCTACGACACATATTGTAGGACTACTTGGTGTTATCGATTTAAGTTTGAATTTGAAGCGAATCATGAAAAATAATTCTAAAAAGTGAATAGAGGTGGAATAATGAATCGGCAGTCCACTAAGAAAGCTTTACTAATACCATTTGTCATCATGATCATCACAGCAATTGTTTTAATGGGTGTATGGTTTATCTTTAATAGTCTTATAGCACTAATTGCATCTATCGTTCTTGTCGTGATGATTATTGTTAGCATCATTTTATTCAGACAAGCTTTAATGAAAATGGATAGTTATGTAGATGGTTTGAGTGCTCAAATTTCAACAACAAATAATAAAGCAATCAAACATTTACCAATTGGTATCATTGTTTTAGATGAAAATGATCACATCGAATGGGTTAACCAATTTATGACAGATCATATGGAAGCAAATGTCATTTCTGAATCTGTAAATGAAGTATTTCCAAACATTTTAAAGCAATTAGATAGAGTGAAATCCGTTGAAATAGAATATAATCAGTATCATTTCCAAGTACGTTATTCTGAGAATGATCACTGCCTCTATTTCTTTGATATAACTGAACAAGTACAAACAAATGAACTATATGAAAATTCTAAACCAATCATTGCGACATTATTTTTAGATAACTACGATGAGATTACTCAAAATATGAATGATACGCAGCGTTCGGAAATCAATTCAATGGTAACGCGTGTTATTAGTCGATGGGCAACTGAGTATAATATATTCTTTAAAAGGTATAGTTCTGATCAATTCGTAGCCTATTTAAATCAAAAAATATTAGCTGACTTAGAAGAATCTAAATTTGATATCTTGAGTCAATTACGTGAAAAAAGTGTTGGTTATCGTGCCCAATTAACATTAAGTATCGGTGTTGGTGAAGGCACTGAAAATTTAATCGACTTAGGTGAATTATCACAATCAGGCCTAGACTTAGCATTAGGACGCGGTGGCGACCAAGTTGCAATTAAAAGTATTAATGGTAATGTGCGCTTCTATGGCGGTAAGACTGACCCGATGGAGAAACGTACTCGTGTAAGAGCACGTGTGATCTCACATGCGTTAAAAGATATCCTTGCAGAGGGTGACAAAGTCATTATCATGGGACATAAACGTCCTGACTTAGATGCAATTGGTGCAGCAATCGGTGTGTCTAGATTTGCAATGATGAATAATTTAGAAGCATACATCGTATTAAATGAGACTGACATTGATCCAACATTACGACGCGTGATGAACGAAATAGATAAAAAGCCAGAGCTAAGAGAGCGATTTATTACATCAGATGATGCTTGGGATATGATGACATCTAAGACAACCGTAGTGATTGTTGATACGCATAAACCGGAACTGGTTTTAGATGAAAATGTCTTAAATAAAGCAAACCGTAAAGTTGTTATCGATCATCATAGACGTGGTGAAAGCTTCATCTCTAATCCATTGTTGATATATATGGAACCATACGCAAGTTCGACAGCTGAATTGGTAACAGAGTTACTGGAATATCAACCAACAGAACAACGTTTAACACGTCTTGAATCAACAGTGATGTATGCAGGTATTATTGTAGATACAAGAAACTTTACATTACGAACAGGATCAAGAACATTCGATGCAGCGAGTTATTTACGTGCACATGGTGCAGATACGATTTTAACGCAACATTTCTTAAAAGATGATGTGGATACTTACATTAATCGATCTGAATTAATTCGAACTGTAAAAGTTGAAGATAATGGCATAGCCATTGCGCATGGTTCAGACGATAAAATTTATCATCCAGTAACAGTTGCACAAGCAGCAGATGAACTGTTAAGTTTAGAAGGTATTGAAGCATCATATGTTGTTGCTAGACGTGAAGATAATCTGATTGGTATATCTGCGCGTTCACTCGGTTCAGTAAATGTCCAGTTAACAATGGAAGCACTTGGTGGCGGTGGACATTTAACCAATGCGGCAACACAACTTAAAGGTGTGACAGTCGAAGAGGCGATAGCACAATTACAACAAGCAATTACAGAACAATTAAGTAGGAGTGAAGATGCATGAAAGTAATTTTTACACAAGATGTTAAAGGTAAAGGTAAAAAAGGTGAAGTTAAAGAAGTACCAGTAGGTTATGCAAATAACTTCTTATTGAAAAAGAATTATGCTGTAGAAGCAACACCAGGTAACCTTAAACAATTAGAGTTACAGAAAAAACGTGCAAAACAAGAACGCCAACAAGAAATTGAAGATGCTAAAGCATTAAAAGAAACGTTATCAAACATTGAAGTTGAAGTATCAGCAAAAACTGGTGAAGGTGGTAAATTGTTTGGATCAGTAAGTACAAAACAAATTGCCGAAGCACTAAAAGCACAACATGATATTAAAATTGATAAACGTAAAATGGATTTACCAAATGGAATTCATTCCCTAGGATATACGAATGTACCTGTTAAATTAGATAAAGAAGTTGAAGGTACAATTCGCGTACACACAGTTGAACAATAAAGTTGGATTGAAATAAGAGGTGTAACCATTCATGGATAGAATGTATGAGCAAAATCAAATGCCACATAACAATGAAGCTGAACAGTCTGTCTTAGGTTCAATTATTATAGATCCAGAATTGATTAATACTACTCAGGAAGTTTTGCTTCCTGAGTCGTTTTATAGGGGTGCCCATCAACATATTTTCCGTGCAATGATGCACTTAAATGAAGATAATAAAGAAATTGATGTTGTAACATTGATGGATCAGTTATCAAGTGAAGGTACGTTGAATGAAGCGGGTGGCCCGCAATATCTTGCAGAGTTATCTACAAATGTACCAACGACGCGAAATGTTCAGTATTATACTGATATCGTTTCTAAGCATGCATTAAAACGTAGATTGATTCAAACTGCAGATAGTATTGCCAATGATGGATATAATGATGAACTTGAACTAGATGCGATTTTAAGTGATGCAGAACGTCGAATTTTAGAGCTGTCATCTTCTCGTGAAAGCGATGGCTTTAAAGACATTCGAGACGTCTTAGGACAAGTGTATGAAACAGCTGAAGAGCTTGATCAAAATAGTGGTCAAACACCAGGTATACCTACAGGGTATCGAGATTTAGACCAAATGACAGCAGGGTTCAACCGAAATGATTTAATTATCCTTGCAGCGCGTCCATCTGTAGGTAAGACTGCGTTCGCACTTAATATTGCACAAAAAGTTGCAACGCATGAAGATATGTATACAGTTGGTATTTTCTCACTAGAGATGGGTGCTGATCAGTTAGCCACACGTATGATTTGTAGTTCTGGTAATGTTGACTCAAACCGCTTAAGAACGGGTACTATGACTGAGGAAGATTGGAGTCGTTTTACTATAGCGGTAGGTAAATTATCACGTACGAAGATTTTTATTGATGATACACCGGGTATTCGAATTAATGATTTACGTTCTAAATGTCGTCGATTAAAGCAAGAACATGGCTTAGACATGATTGTGATTGACTACTTACAGTTGATTCAAGGTAGTGGTTCACGTGCGTCCGATAACAGACAACAGGAAGTTTCTGAAATCTCTCGTACATTAAAAGCATTAGCCCGTGAATTAGAATGTCCAGTTATCGCATTAAGTCAGTTATCTCGTGGTGTTGAACAACGACAAGATAAACGTCCAATGATGAGTGATATTCGTGAATCTGGTTCGATTGAGCAAGATGCTGATATCGTTGCGTTCTTATACCGTGATGATTACTATAACCGTGGTGGCGATGAAGATGATGACGATGATGGTGGTTTCGAGCCACAAACGAATGATGAAAACGGTGAAATTGAAATTATCATTGCTAAGCAACGTAACGGTCCAACAGGCACAGTTAAGTTACACTTTATGAAACAATATAATAAATTTACCGATATCGATTATGCACATGCAGATATGATGTAAAAAAGTTTTTCCGTACAATAATCATTATGATGATAAAATTGTACGGTTTTTATTTTATTCTGAACGGGTTGATATATGTTAAGTTTGTGTATTGAAAGTGATAAATTAGTACTGTCAACGCCTCTGTTAAAGGGTTTTTAGGACGTTGAAGACGATTTGTTAAAATGATTTTTCTTTTAAAAAGGTCGAAAATCAATGTTCGATTTTTATTTGCATTATGGTCTCGATATTGGTAGAATATCAAATGGTTAAATGAGAAAAACTTGGAGGTGCTCACATGTCATCAATCGTAGTAGTTGGGACACAATGGGGAGACGAAGGAAAAGGAAAAATAACGGATTTCTTGGCAGAACAGTCAGATGTTATCGCGCGTTTTTCAGGTGGTAATAATGCAGGCCATACCATTCAATTTGGCGGAGAAACATATAAATTACATTTAGTACCATCTGGTATCTTTTACAAAGACAAATTAGCGGTAATCGGTAACGGTGTCGTTGTTGATCCAGTTGCACTATTGAAAGAATTAGACGGATTAAATGAACGTGGCATTCCTACAAGTAATTTACGTATATCTAATCGTGCACAAGTGATTTTACCATATCACTTAGCACAAGATGAATATGAAGAACGTTTACGCGGTGACAATAAGATTGGTACAACTAAAAAAGGTATCGGTCCAGCATATGTAGACAAAGTTCAACGTATCGGTATTCGTATGGCAGATTTACTTGAAAAAGAAACATTCGAAAGATTATTAAAATCAAACATTGAATATAAACAAGCATATTTCAAAGGTATGTTTAACGAAACATGTCCATCATTTGATGATATCTTTGAAGAATACTATGCTGCAGGTCAACGTTTAAAAGAATTTGTAACAGACACATCAAAAATCTTAGACGATGCATTTGTAGCAGATGAAAAGGTACTTTTCGAAGGTGCGCAAGGTGTAATGTTAGATATCGACCATGGTACATACCCATTCGTTACATCAAGTAATCCAATTGCAGGTAACGTTACTGTTGGTACAGGTGTAGGTCCTACATTCGTTTCAAAGGTAATTGGTGTATGTAAAGCTTATACATCACGTGTTGGTGATGGTCCATTCCCTACTGAATTATTCGATGAAGATGGACATCATATTAGAGAGGTTGGTCGTGAATACGGTACAACAACAGGACGTCCACGTCGTGTAGGTTGGTTTGATTCAGTTGTATTACGTCACTCTCGTCGTGTAAGTGGTATTACAGATTTATCTATTAACTCAATCGATGTTTTAACAGGCCTAGACACAGTGAAAATCTGTACAGCTTATGAATTAGACGGTAAAGAAATTACTGAGTACCCAGCAAACTTAGATCAATTAAAACGTTGTAAACCAATCTTTGAAGAGTTACCAGGTTGGACAGAAGACGTAACAAGTGTGCGTACTTTAGAAGAATTACCTGAAAATGCACGTAAATATTTAGAGCGTATTTCAGAATTATGTAATGTACAAATTTCTATCTTCTCAGTTGGTCCAGATAGAGAACAAACAAACCTATTAAAAGAATTGTGGTAGAACTTTATATAAGTCATACGCAATGATTATAAATACATGAGCCTTCTATCTTTATTGGTAGGAGGCTTTTGCTTTGTTTGCTTCTGTATCGATTCGATTATTTAGATAAAAATTACTAACGTAAAGGTGATATTTGCTAGTCATAATTTAAAAGATTAGATGATATTTAACGAAATTAAGAAGAAATACTTGAATGTAATAAGTCTGATGTCGAAAATAGCTATTAAAATAGAGTAGACGTAAGTGTAAATGAAAGTACCTAAAATAGAAAAATTTCAAAAATAGCGTAATTATTATAATAAATAGACTGCCAATAAAATGCAATTTTTCACTTATAACATTCTTCAAAAAATAATAGCAAAATTATGTAAAAAATATCTTGTCATGGCAAGATTGGCTGTGCTATAATCTATCTTGTGCTTAAGAACGGCTCCTTGGTCAAGCGGTTAAGACACCGCCCTTTCACGGCGGTAACACGGGTTCGAGTCCCGTAGGAGTCACCATTTTTTAGGTCTCGTAGTGTAGCGGTTAACACGCCTGCCTGTCACGCAGGAGATCGCGGGTTCGATTCCCGTCGAGACCGTACAAATGCCTATCCAAGAGGATAGGCATTTTTTTGCGTTTAATATTATATTAATAAAAGATATATGGACGAATGATAATCATATTGATTTATCTGTTCGTCCATTTTCTTTATAATGTATGAACCTCAAGTAACTTAGTGGTTGGATATGAAAGATAAACGTAGACAATAAAATCTTTATTAGACGTACAAACATATGCTACTGTCAACATATTTCTTCGTTGTGATATGCCACCAATCCTCCATAACATCAATTGTTAAAGTAACGAATAATGATATTTATTTTCTGAGCAATGACGTGCAACTAGAAGTTGCCATTACCCTAATTTTATTATTGGAATAGAGACCTCATCATTGTGTTAAATATCATTGTCACAATCCGCCGTGAGAAACTAATAAAAAATATTAATATATAAGTTTATATTGGAAAATAGAATTAATAGCTTATAAATGGTAAATTATATAATAGGTTACTATACGTTATAAGACGGAAAATGCGCACAATAACAAAAATAGTAAGCGACATCCTGTGATTTTTTACACAAACATAAACGATAAAGAACAAAAAATGATAAAATAATATTAATGATTTAAGAAAAGAGGTTTATGCAAATGGCTAGAAAAGTTGTTGTAGTTGATGATGAAAAACCGATTGCTGATATTTTAGAATTTAACTTAAAAAAAGAAGGATACGATGTGTACTGTGCATACGATGGTAATGATGCAGTCGACTTAATTTATGAAGAAGAACCAGACATCGTATTATTAGATATCATGTTACCTGGTCGTGATGGTATGGAAGTATGTCGTGAAGTGCGCAAAAAATACGAAATGCCAATTATAATGCTTACTGCTAAAGATTCAGAAATTGATAAAGTGCTTGGTTTAGAACTAGGTGCAGATGACTATGTAACGAAACCGTTTAGTACGCGTGAATTAATCGCACGTGTGAAAGCGAACTTACGTCGTCATTACTCACAACCAGCACAAGACACTGGAAATGTAACGAATGAAATCACAATTAAAGATATTGTGATTTATCCAGACGCATATTCTATTAAAAAACGTGGCGAAGATATTGAATTAACACATCGTGAATTTGAATTGTTCCATTATTTATCAAAACATATGGGACAAGTAATGACACGTGAACATTTATTACAAACAGTATGGGGCTATGATTACTTTGGCGATGTACGTACGGTCGATGTAACGATTCGTCGTTTACGTGAAAAGATTGAAGATGATCCGTCACACCCTGAATATATTGTGACGCGTAGAGGCGTTGGATATTTCCTCCAACAACATGAGTAGAGGTCGAAACGAATGAAGTGGCTAAAACAACTACAATCCCTTCATACTAAACTTGTAATTGTTTATGTATTACTGATTATCATTGGTATGCAAATTATCGGGCTGTATTTTACAAATAACCTTGAAAAAGAGCTGCTTGATAATTTTAAGAAGAATATTACGCAGTACGCGAAACAATTAGAAATTAGTATTGAAAAAGTATATGACGAAAAGGGCTCCGTAAATGCACAAAAAGATATTCAAAATTTATTAAGTGAGTATGCCAACCGTCAAGAAATTGGAGAAATTCGTTTTATAGATAAAGACCAAATTATTATTGCGACGACGAAGCAGTCTAACCGGAGTCTAATCAATCAAAAAGCGAATGATAGTTCTGTCCAAAAAGCACTATCACTAGGACAATCAAACGATCATTTAATTTTAAAAGATTATGGCGGTGGTAAGGACCGTGTCTGGGTATATAATATCCCAGTTAAAGTCGATAAAAAGGTAATTGGTAATATTTATATCGAATCAAAAATTAATGACGTTTATAACCAATTAAATAATATAAATCAAATATTCATTGTTGGTACAGCTATTTCATTATTAATCACAGTCATCCTAGGATTCTTTATAGCGCGAACGATTACCAAACCAATCACCGATATGCGTAACCAGACGGTTGAAATGTCCAGAGGTAACTATACGCAACGTGTGAAGATTTATGGTAATGATGAAATTGGCGAATTAGCTTTAGCATTTAATAACTTGTCTAAACGTGTACAAGAAGCGCAGGCTAATACTGAAAGTGAGAAACGTAGACTGGACTCAGTTATCACCCATATGAGTGATGGTATTATTGCAACAGACCGCCGTGGACGTATTCGTATCGTCAATGATATGGCACTTAAGATGCTTGGTATGGCGAAAGAAGACATCATTGGATATTACATGTTAAGTGTATTAAGTCTTGAAGATGAATTTAAACTTGAAGAAATTCAAGAGAATAATGATAGTTTCTTATTAGATTTAAATGAAGAAGAAGGTCTAATCGCACGTGTTAACTTTAGTACGATTGTGCAGGAAACAGGATTTGTAACTGGTTATATCGCTGTGTTACATGACGTTACTGAACAACAACAAGTTGAACGTGAACGTCGTGAATTTGTTGCCAATGTATCACATGAGTTACGTACACCTTTAACTTCTATGAATAGTTACATTGAAGCACTTGAAGAAGGTGCATGGAAAGATGAGGAACTTGCGCCACAATTTTTATCTGTTACCCGTGAAGAAACAGAACGAATGATTCGACTGGTCAATGACTTGCTACAGTTATCTAAAATGGATAATGAGTCTGATCAAATCAACAAAGAAATTATCGACTTTAACATGTTCATTAATAAAATTATTAATCGACATGAAATGTCTGCGAAAGATACAACATTTATTCGAGATATTCCGAAAAAGACGATTTTCACAGAATTTGATCCTGATAAAATGACGCAAGTATTTGATAATGTCATTACAAATGCGATGAAATATTCTAGAGGCGATAAACGTGTCGAGTTCCACGTGAAACAAAATCCACTTTATAATCGAATGACGATTCGTATTAAAGATAATGGCATCGGTATTCCTATCAATAAAGTCGATAAGATATTCGACCGATTCTATCGTGTAGATAAGGCGCGTACGCGTAAAATGGGTGGTACTGGATTAGGACTAGCCATTTCGAAAGAGATTGTGGAAGCGCACAATGGTCGTATTTGGGCAAACAGTGTAGAAGGTCAAGGTACATCTATCTTTATCACACTTCCATGTGAAGTCATTGAAGACGGTGATTGGGATGAATAATAAGGAGCATATTAAATCTGTCATTTTAGCGCTACTTGTCTTGATGAGTGTCGTATTGACATATATGGTATGGAACTTTTCTCCTGATATTGCAAATGTCGACAATACAGATAGTAAGAAGAGTGAAACGAAACCTTTAACGACACCTATGACAGCCAAAATGGATACAACTATTACGCCATTTCAGATTATTCATTCGAAAAATGATCATCCAGAAGGTACGATCGCGACGGTTTCTAATGTGAATAAGCTGACGAAACCTTTAAAAAATAAAGAAGTGAAGTCCGTGGAACATGTTCGTCGTGATCATAACTTGATGATTCCTGATTTGAGCAGTGATTTTACATTATTCGATTTTACGTATGATTTACCGTTATCAACATATCTTGGTCAAGTACTGAACATGAATGCGAAAGTACCAAATCATTTCAATTTCAATCGTTTGGTCATAGATCATGATGCTGATGATAATATCGTGCTTTATGCTATAAGCAAAGATCGCCACGATTACGTAAAATTAACAACTACAACGAAAAATGATCATTTTTTAGATGCATTAGCAGCAGTGAAAAAAGATATGCAACCATACACAGATATCATCACAAACAAAGATACGATT
Organism: Staphylococcus sp. EG-SA-14; assembly: GCF_017151935.1. Lineage (NCBI taxonomy): Bacteria > Bacillati > Bacillota > Bacilli > Caryophanales > Staphylococcaceae > Staphylococcus > Staphylococcus sp. EG-SA-14. The sequence continues at coordinate 18,504 of NZ_JACVZM010000023.1, forward strand.
GATCGTACGACGCATGTTTTTGCACCAAGTAAACCTGAAAAGTTAAAAACATATCGCATGGTATTTAACACGATTAGTGTTGAGAAAATGAATGCTATACTATTTGACGATTCAACCATCGTTCGTAGTTCAAAGAGTGGTGTTACAACCTACAACAATAATACAGGTGTCGCAAACTATAACGATAAAAATGAAAAATATCATTATAAAAACCTGTCCGAAGATGAAGCAAGTTCCAGCAAAATGGAAGAAACGATTCCAGGAACCTTTGATTTTATTAATGGTCATGGTGGTTTCTTAAACGAAGACTTCAGATTGTTTAGTACGAATAATCAGTCAGGCGAGTTAACATATCAACGTTTCCTTAACGGTTATCCAACGTTTAATAAAGAAGGATCTAATCAAATTCAAGTCACTTGGGGTGAAAAAGGCGTCTTTGATTATCGTCGTTCGTTATTGCGCACCGACGTTGTGTTAAATAGTGAGGATAATAAAACGTTGCCGAAATTAGAGTCTGTACGTTCAAGCTTAGCGAACAATAGTGATATTAATTTTGAAAAAGTAACAAACATCGCTATCGGTTACGAAATGCAGGATAACTCAGATCATAATCACATTGAAGTGCAGATTAACAGTGAACTCGTACCGCGTTGGTATGTAGAATATGATGGCGAATGGTATGTTTATAACGATGGGAGGCTTGAATAAATGAACTGGAAACTGACAAAGACACTTTTCATTTTCGTGTTTATTCTTGTCAACATCGTGTTAGTATCGATTTATGTTAATAAAGTCAATCGCTCACACATTAATGAAGTCGAGAGTAACAATGAAGTTAATTTTCAGCAAGAAGAAATTAAAGTACCGGCTAGTATATTGAATAAATCAGTTAAAGGTATAAAATTAGAGCAAATTACAGGGCGATCAAAAGACTTTAGTTCTAAAGCTAAGGGCGATTCGGATTTGACCACATCAGATGGTGGAAAATTATTGAATGCGAACATTAGTCAATCGGTAAAGGTCAGTGACAATAACTTAAAAGATTTGAAAGATTATGTTAACAAACGTGTGTTCAAAGGTTCAGAATATCAATTAAGTGAAATTAGTTCGGGTTCTGTAAAATACGAACAAACGTATGATAATTTCCCGATTTTGAACAATAGTAAAGCGATGTTGAACTTTAATATAGAAGATAACAAAGCGGCTAGTTATAAACAATCAATGATGGATGACATTAAGCCCACTGATGGTGCAGATAAGAAGCATCAAGTTATTAGTGTGAGAAAAGCAATCGAGGCATTATATTATAATCGTTACTTGAAAAAAGGTGATGAAGTCATTAATGCTAGACTTGGTTACTATTCAGTCGTGAATGAAACGAATGTTCAATTGTTACAACCAAACTGGGAAATTAAAGTGAAGCATGACGGTAAGGACAAAACGAATACTTACTATGTCGAAGCGACAAATAATAACCCTAAAATTATTAATCATTAATATGAATCGTAATAAGCTAGCATTGCAAGCTCATCATATGTGAGAAGCAGTGCTAGCTTTTTGCTGGTACGGTTTATTATGGCTGACAGGCGACATTTCTGCGTCTCTAATGTGCGCATTTATTCATATTTTAAGTAGAACCGCATTTTAAAATTAACGTAACTGCTATTTTAAAAACTTTAGTATTTGTCTAATCATTGTTATAATAATTAAGAAATTCATTGCACGTGATTATCAAAATTTAAATATAAGAAACCGGTCGATGAACTAAAGTTACATAATAGGAAAGGTATACAAAACAGCTAATATACTGATAGTTTCTGTAGGGAAAATCGTATATTTGCACTGATGTATATTGCAGTCATATAGAGAGATTGACTGTTTAAAGAGAAAGGATGAGCCGCTTGATACGCATGAGTGTATTAGCAAGTGGTAGTACAGGTAACGCCACTTTTGTAGAAAATGAAAAAGGTAGTCTATTAGTTGATGTTGGTTTGACTGGCAAGAAAATGGAAGAATTGTTTAGTCAAATTGACCGTAATATTCAAGATTTAAATGGTATTTTAGTAACCCATGAACATATTGATCATATTAAAGGATTAGGTGTTTTGGCGCGTAAATATCAATTGCCAATTTATGCGAATGAAAAGACTTGGCAGGCAATTGAAAAGAAAGATAGTCGCATCCCTATGGATCAGAAATTCATTTTTAATCCTTATGAAACAAAATCTATTGCAGGTTTCGATGTTGAATCGTTTAACGTGTCACATGATGCAATAGATCCGCAATTTTATATTTTCCATAATAACTATAAGAAGTTTACGATTTTAACGGATACGGGTTACGTGTCTGATCGTATGAAAGGTATGATACGTGGCAGCGATGCGTTTATTTTTGAGAGTAATCATGACGTCGATATGTTGAGAATGTGTCGTTATCCATGGAAGACGAAACAACGTATTTTAGGTGATATGGGACATGTATCTAATGAGGATGCGGGTCATGCGATGACAGACGTGATTACAGGTAACACGAAACGTATTTACTTATCGCATTTATCACAAGATAATAACATGAAAGATTTGGCGCGTATGAGTGTTGGTCAAGTATTGAACGAACACGATATTGATACGGAAAAAGAAGTATTGCTATGTGATACGGATAAAGCTATTCCAACGCCAATATATACAATATAAATGAGAGTCACCCTATAAAGTTCCGCATTGCTGTGAGACGACTTTATCGGGTGCTTTTTTATGTTGTTGGTGGGAAATGGCTGTTGTTGAAATTAAGGTTCTAGTTGAAATGTGTAAAATAATTCGATATTAAATGTAATTTATAAATAATTTACATAAAATCAAACATTTTAATATAAGGATTATGATAATATATTGGTGTATGACAGTTAATGGAGGGAACGAAATGAAAGCTTTATTACTTAAAACAAGTGTATGGCTCGTTTTGCTTTTTAGTGTAATGGGATTATGGCATGTCTCGAACGCGGCTGAGCAGCATACACCAATGAAAGCACATGCAGTAACAACGATAGACAAAGCAACAACAGATAAGCAACAAGTACCGCCAACAAAGGAAGCGGCTCATCATTATGGTGAAGAAGCGGCAACCCACGTATCAGCATCAGCGCAGGGAACAGCTGATGATACAAACAACAAAGTAACATCCAACGCACCATCTAACAAACCATCTACAGCAGTTTCAACAAAAGTAAACGAAACACGCGACGTAGATACACAACAAGCCTCAACACAAAATCCAACTCACACAGCAACATTCAAATTATCAAATGCTGAAACAGCATCACTTTCACCACGAATGTTTGCTGCCAATGCACCACAAACAACAACACATAAAATATTACATACAAATGATATCCATGGCCGACTAGCCGAAGAAAAAGGGCGTGTCATCGGTATGGCTAAATTAAAAACAGTAAAAGAACAAGAAAAGCCTGATTTAATGTTAGACGCAGGAGACGCCTTCCAAGGTTTACCACTTTCAAACCAGTCTAAAGGTGAAGAAATGGCTAAAGCGATGAATGCAGTAGGTTATGATGCTATGGCAGTCGGTAACCACGAATTTGACTTTGGATACGACCAGTTGAAAAAGTTAGAGGGTATGTTAGACTTCCCGATGCTAAGTACTAACGTTTATAAAGATGGAAAACGCGCATTTAAGCCTTCAACGATTGTAAAGAAAAATGGTATTCGTTATGGAATTATTGGCGTAACGACACCAGAAACAAAGACGAAAACAAGACCTGAAGGCATTAAAGGTGTTGAATTTAGAGATCCATTACAAAGTGTGACAGCAGAAATGATGCGTATTTATAAAGACGTAGATACATTTGTTGTTATATCACATTTAGGGATTGATCCATCAACACAAGAAACATGGCGTGGTGATTACTTAGTGAAACAATTAAGTCAAAATCAACAATTGAAGAAACGTATTACAGTCATTGATGGTCATTCACATACCGTACTTCAAAATGGTCAAATTTATAACAATGATGCATTAGCACAAACAGGTACAGCACTTGCGAATATCGGTAAGATTACATTTAATTACCGCAATGGAGAGGTATCGAATATTAAGCCATCATTGATTAATGTTAAAGACGTTGAAAATGTAACACCGAACAAAGCATTAGCTGAACAAATTAATCAAGCTGATCAAACATTTAGAGCACAAACAGCAGAGGTTATTATTCCAAATAATACGATTGATTTCAAAGGAGAAAGAGATGACGTTAGAACGCGTGAAACAAATTTAGGAAACGCGATTGCAGATGCTATGGAAGCATATGGCGTTAAGAATTTCTCTAAAAAGACTGACTTTGCCGTGACAAATGGTGGAGGTATTCGTGCCTCTATCGCAAAAGGTAAGGTGACACGCTATGATTTAATCTCAGTATTACCATTTGGAAATACGATTGCGCAAATTGATGTAAAAGGTTCAGACGTCTGGACGGCTTTCGAACATAGTTTAGGTGCACCAACAACACAAAAAGACGGTAAGACAGTGTTAACAGCGAATGGCGGTTTATTACATATCTCTGATTCAATTCGTGTTTACTATGATATGAATAAACCGTCTGGCAAACGAATTAATGCTATTCAAATTTTAAATAAAGAGACAGGTAAGTTTGAAAATATTGATTTAAAACGTGTATATCACGTAACGATGAATGACTTCACAGCATCAGGTGGAGACGGATATAGTATGTTCGGCGGACCTAGAGAAGAAGGTATTTCATTAGATCAAGTACTAGCAAGTTATTTAAAAACAACTAACTTAGCTAAGTATGATACGACAGAACCACAACGTATGTTATTAGGTAAACCAGCAGTAAGTGAACAACCAGCTAAAGGACAACAAGGTAGCAAAGGTAGTGAGTCTGGTAAAGATACACAACCAATTGGTAAAGACAAAGTGATGAATCCAGCGAAACAACCAGCGCCAAGTAAAGTTGTGTTGTTACCAACGCATAGAGGAACTGTTAGTAGTGGTAGAGAAGGTTCTGATCGCACATTAGAAGGAACTGCTGTATCAAGTAAGAGTGGGAAACAATTGGCTAGCATGTCAGTGCCTAAAGGTAGCGCGCATGAGAAACAGTTACCAAAAACTGGAACTAATCAAAGTTCAAGCCCAGCAGCGATGTTTGTATTAGTAGCAAGTATAGGTTTAATCGCGACTGTACAACATAGAAAAGCTAGCTAAAATATATTGAAAACAATACTACTGTATTTCTTAAATAAGAGGTACGGTAGTGTTTTTTTATGGAAAAAAGCTATAACCATTGATAAATATGGGATATAAAAATGGGAATAAGTAATAAGACATCAAGGTATTTATCCACAGAAATGGGGATAGTTATCCAGAATTGTGTACAATTTAAAGAGAAATACCCACAATGCCCACAGAGTTATCCACAAATACACAAGTTATACACTGAAAATTGGGCATGAATATCAGAAAAATATCAAAAACTGCAAAAAAACTTGGTATAATAAGAGGGAACAGTGTGAACAAGTTAATAACTTGTGGATAACTGGAAAGTTGATAACAATTTGGAGGACCAAACGACATGAAAATCACCATTTTAGCTGTAGGGAAACTAAAAGAGAAATACTGGAAGCAAGCCATAGCAGAATATGAAAAACGTTTAGGCCCATACACCAAGATAGACATCATAGAAGTTCCAGACGAAAAAGCACCAGAAAATATGAGCGACAAAGAAATCGAGCAAGTAAAAGAAAAAGAAGGCCAACGAATACTAGCCAAAATTAAACCACAATCAACAGTCATTACATTAGAAATACAAGGAAAGATGCTATCTTCCGAAGGATTGGCCCAAGAGTTGAATCAACGCATGACCCAAGGCCAAAGCGACTTTGTATTCGTCATTGGCGGATCAAACGGCCTACACAAAGACGTCTTACAACGCAGTAACTACGCACTATCATTCAGCAAAATGACATTTCCACATCAAATGATGCGGGTTGTGTTAATTGAGCAAGTGTATAGAGCGTTTAAGATTATGCGTGGAGAAGCGTACCATAAATAAAACTAAAAAATAGGTTGCGTAGTACATATTATGAAATAATTCATTAGATAAAGGAGAAATTGTTAATGACCATGTTTCGTGAGGCATTAATATGGCTAGTACTCCTAGTATTTAATTTAATAAACACGTTCTTAGTGATTATAGGGAAAACACAATTATTTAAAGTTCCACTATGGAGTACTTGGCTATTATGGGGAATTATTACGATCATTATACTAGGTATTTTATTCTTTAGAAAATATCTACAAAAAACGTATTCTCTAACTAATATAAATTCCGATAAAAAGTTTAAAGACGGTGAGTTCTTTGTACAAATCCCTTTATACATCATTGAGAATCAAAGCAATGTTATATACGGTAACGAGACAATAACGTATAAACCTGTTTTTGTTAATATATTTCATAAATTATTGAGTCTCTTTGGTGTTCAAACAAAATATAGTGTATATATGAATTCTAGTGAGAACAATGTAAAAGTAATTCGTAAACATGTGGTAGCGAATAAACATCAATATACGATGTATTTGAATGATGAAGAAGTAGGCATACTTGAGATGAAACAGTTCTTCAAAAGTGGGGGAAAGCAACAAATTCCTTATACGTTTAATTACAAATCTGAGTTATTTGATGTAAGCAATCCGTTTTTTAGTAATGAAACCAAAATTACATTTGAGAATGAAGTATTATTAACCGCAAAGCGTAGTTTTTTAGATATTTCAAAAAGTAAACTGACTAAAAAACGTGGGGAAAAACACAATATACACATTCACAGTACTAGAGTAGAGAAAGAAATATTAATAGCCATTTACTTACAATGCATGATAAACAAGCAAACACAATAAATGAAGTATAGGTGTAGTATAAATGAATCAAAATAATAATTGATTTAACCATTAACGAATAAAGATTTTAGTACAAATATACCCTATTATCATAACTGCTAAAAAAGATAGTGAAGGCAACAAAACAAACCATATTGACATACATCTCTCTCCTTACTCACCATGTTTTTTATTTAAAATCTAAACATATGATTAAAAGTGCTAGATGATTTTAAATACAGTTTAACAAAAATAATTTAAAATGAAATAACTCACAATTGATATATTAAAATTTGTATAAAAGGTTTAAAGATAAAGTAAGTTATATATCACTCACTTGGAAATGAATTGACTAAGAATGTTATAATGCAAATGAGTAGAGGAGAGTGTTTATGAAAAAGATAATATTATTAGCTAGTCTATTGGGTTTGTCTTTTATGTTAGTAGCTTGTGGAACATCGGGAGAACAGAAAGAACCTTCTAAAGATAGTCAAAAGTCAGAGAAATATACATATGAGTATTATGAAGTGCTAAATAATGGTTCAGAAGATACACCCAATGTGGAAATAAAATATAAAGATAAAAATGGTAAATCACATTTACAAAAGACGGATTTAGAACACGTTTATGAACATATTTTAAATGATGGAAATAAAAAGCCTTATATAATTAAAGATGGCAAAAAGATTCATGTCTATCGTCCACCATATATGATTTATGGCGATGACGATATTGAAGGACAAGTTACTGCTAAAGATGAAGTGTCTAAAGAGTAAGAGGTGAGTTGGTGAAGCATAAAGTATTAAAAATGATAAGTATAATGATAATCTTTAATGTGACCTCGCTTTGTATATTGTCTACAAACTTAGAAGCTGTAACCTCAAGCACTAGTAGCTCAAGTTCGAGTAGTAGTTCGTCATCTTCTGCGGTTAGAAGTTCAACGTCTTCAAGTTCGTCAATGAGTCGTTCAAGTACGATGAATGCTTCACGAGTTGCAAAACAATCAAGTCAGCGTGCAGCTCAACAAGCTAGTCGAACAAACAGTATTACATATAATAATAAGGCATCAAAATTTAAACAAGACACTGGTAAAATTCAATCTCAACAAGCACGATCAATGGTTTCTACAAGACATCGATATAGACCAGGGGCCTCATATGCGTCACAATTTATGGCTACTTCATATTATAATAATTGGTTATATTTTTATTTTATTACATCCGGTATGTATAAAAATAAAACCAATCATGTTGAATACCAAAAAAACATGTTGAAACAACAAATGAAAGCGCATGAGAAATTATATACCATTACCGTTCAAACTAATAAAGGCAAACGTTTAGTTGTTGTCCCGAAAAAGCAATACGATGAAATTAAAAATGGTGAGAAAGTGAAAATTAAAAATAGTGCATTACAATAACTCACATTGAGTAGTCCAACGTTCTTAATAGAAGGGAGTTTTAGTAAAGTTTGTTCATCATTTTAAAACTCTGTAATAGTCTAAAATGACATATTAAAAAAAGGGTTCTGTTGCAAAGTAAAAAAATATAGCTAACCACTAATTTATCATGTCAATGTTTGCTTAACTTGCTAGCATGATGCTAATTTCGTGGCATGGCGAAAATCCGTAGATCTGAAGAGATCTGCGGTTCTTTTTATATAGAGCGTAAATACATTCAATACCTTTTAAAGTATTCTTTTCTGTATTGATACTTTGATACCTTGTCTTTCTTACTTTAATATGACGGTGATCTTGCTCAATGAGGTTATTCAGATATTTCGATGTACAATGACAGTCAGGTTTAAGTTTAAAAGCTTTAATTACTTTAGCCATTGCTACCTTCGTTGAAGGTGCCTGATCTGTAATTACCTTTTGAGGTTTACCAAATTGTTTAATGAGACGTTTGATAAACGCATATGCTGAATGATTATCTCGTTGCTTACGCAACCAAATATCTAATGTATGTCCCTCTGCATCAATGGCACGATATAAATAGCTCCATTTTCCTTTTATTTTGATGTACGTCTCATCAATACGCCATTTGTAATTAGCTTTTTTATGCTTTTTCTTCCAAATTTGATATAAAATTGGGGCATATTCTTGAACCCAACGGTAGACCGTTGAATGATGAACGTTTACACCACGTTCCCTTAATATTTCAGATATATCACGATAACTCAATGCATATCTTAGATAGTAGCCAACGGCTACAGTGATAACATCCTTGTTAAATTGTTTATATCTGAAATAGTTCATACAGAAGACTCCTTTTTGTTAAAATTATACTATAAATTCAACTTTGCAACAGAACCTCTTAATCTTATTGGATACAATAACTAACTTAAACACATTATCTACAAGTAAAAACTTGTAAAAAGAACATGTGTTCTTAATTAGTGTATAATTAGTTTAAATTGATTATGGGGTGATGTAATGAATGAGAGTAATCAAATTATATTCGATCATATAACAAAGGCTATTGAAAATATGAAAAATAAAGGCTGGGAAACAAGGTATGGGCAAGAAACTTTAATGTATGATGTATTTGATGCTTATGATTCAAGAGAAAATTTAATAGTAGAAGCGCAAGTAGGTATAGGAAAATCATTTGGATATTTAATTCCTGGTATATTGATTTCAAAAAGTACTAAAAAACCTTTAATTGTAACGACTTCCTCAATTCAATTAACTGAGCAACTAGTCAATGATATACAGCAAGTTGAAGAAATTTTACATATATCTGTTGATTGTATAGTAGGTAAAGGTGTAACTAACTATCCTTGTTTTAAAGAAATTCATCGTAAAAATTTAAGTAAATTAAATTTAATGGAGGCTTTAGATATAGCAAATAATGGTTTAACAAAACAAACTGTACGTGAGACTAATTTAAAATGGAATCAAATATCTACCAATAATTGTATTATGAGTAAATGTCACTATAAAAATGAATGCGCTTATTTTAAAATGAGAAATAAGTTAAAAGAGGGAAATAGATATATTAGACTCAATGAATATAAGCCGAAAGTCATAATCGTTAATCAAGATATGTTAATGATGAATTTTAAAAAGTTAACCTTTGGAAAAGAGAGTTTAATCTATGATGATCCTTGTATGCTAATCGTAGATGAAGTTCACAACTTAGAAGAGAAACAACGTGCTAACATGACTAAAACTATTAACTCTAAAACTGTGATAAATAAAATAAAAGAAGGCGCAAACCGAGTTGGTAGTAGATCTCGGTATTTAAAAAATATAAAAATGATTGAAGATTGGTTTAATCTTCAAAAGGATAGTGCCAAAAGTGAGATATACAAAAATGGTAATTGTTTATCTACTGGACGAGTTGATATAAAACCTGTTAGTCATCATCAAATGGCCAAATTAATTAGTATGACAAAGGAAATAGTTGAAGAATTCGATGTTAATAATATTGTTGTATTTAAACAATCTTCGTTAGTTAGTAATGAACAATTAGAAATAGCTAATAATCTGTTAACATTATTTAAAAATCTTCAAAATAACAGCGACAAATATATATTTTGGACTGAAATAACTAAGCAAGACCAAATTGATATTTCATTTTGTCCCAATAATATTGCTGAAACACTTAGAAAAACAGTTTTTAGTACAAGTTACCCAGTTGTATGTCTTTCTGCAACAATTACTAATAAAACTAATAATGAAAATAGCTATGAGTACATTAAAGAAATAATTGGTTTTAAAGGCTATGAGGAAGATATTAAGTATAATGATTTTCCGTACAAGGAAAGCAGGCTCTACATACCTCCAAACTTACCAAAATTTGATAAACGTGATGTTAAATATTATGAAGAAATAGGTAAACATATTTTTGAATTGGCAAGCCAAAATAAGGGAGGCACTTTGATATTGTTTACTGCTAAAGATGACATTGACGGTGTATATAATGATTTATCAAAAAGGAAATTTAATAAAACTATCTATGTAGATGATGGTAGTAAAAGTCAAAATGAAATTATTGAATCATTTAAAAAAACTAAAGGTGTAATATTGGGTACGGGAGTATTTTGGGAAGGAATAGACTTAAAAAATGAATTATTAACATTATTAGTTATTGTCAGATTACCTTTTCCTACGATTGATCCAATTACAAAATATAAGATTACTAAATTAAATGATAGTAATGAAGCAGTTATAGTTCCTGAAATGATAATTAAACTGAAACAAGGTGTAGGAAGATTAGTAAGAACAAAGCAGGATAAAGGTTTATTAGTGTTATTAGATTCAAGAATGAATAAACCCATTTATAAGCATAAAGAAGCAGTATTAGATGCATTACCAATTAAAAATATGATTCATAAAGATGAAGTCAAAGATTTCCTTAATAACATTTAAAGTAAGTAGTAATAGTTATCCAATATTTTCTAGTTGATTCTCTTATAATATGTCCAATTAAGTGTAGACGATTCAAGATGATATTGAGGGAAGGATGAGAATGTGTCTTTTAGGTAGCTCATTTGATGATAACCTTAAACATAATATTTACTTTCATCCTGCTGAAAAAAGAGGTTACAGTTTCAAGCCGATAGAATACATTGGGCTATATAAAGACAAAGCAATAAAAGCTATCGGAAAAGTAGACAAAGTAATAGTGACGGAAATAAATGAGAGCTCATTATCCTTGAAGACAGTTTATCCTGTAGGTACTGAGTTATCGATTGATGAGTATGAAATAGTTAAAAATAAAATAATGGTGCTTGGGAAAGAAAAGTGGACTAATCTATTGAACGAACCCCATTATTATTACTTAATTGAAGATTTTATAGAGACAGACTACAAGAAAACATCTAAAGGTGGATCGATGGGAGTTAAGTATTTTAATGTGAATGAAATTTTGAATAGGGATTGCTTAACCACCGAACAAATCGCTAAAGAATTATGTAATAAAGATTGGGAATGATAAATAGTGAATGAAGCTATAATGCAATAATGTATGTATAACATAATCAAGTAATGAAATTAATGATAAGGGAGTATGGAGTAAAGAATTGAATTAGTTTGCATGGTCTATGTATCTTAAAGGTGTTGAAGGAGATACACCGAAGTATGCAGTACCAATTCTTGAAACAGACTTTAGTGATTTACCATCTACACATACGACAGTCGGATCACTTGATCGGTTTCGAGATAAGACAATGAGCATTAACAGAAGCGGGAGTAACTGTTGAATTCCATTTATATCCAGTTAGATACTAGAGTTTGAAGTGATAAATCTTGATTCGGATGCTGAAATAAGTAAAAGAGCAGTTACTGAATATAATATAAGTATAAATATGCCACTAGATATTTTAAGGGGTATTTATTCACTTTTATAAAATCATCTGCTAAGATAGTGTGGAAGATTTTTATAGGAGCTGATTATAATGCGACATATAAATATGTCATACATCATACGCTATAGTACTCTAACTCAAAGATAAGAAGTACTTAGTTATGAATAGCATTCATTTCACAAAGTACTTCAACAAAAATGGAGGAATATGAAATGAATAAAATAGAAGTGTATAAGTTTGTTAAAGTAAAGCAGTTAGTATATCAATTGATTAAGTTATATCGTACAAACGATATGAATTCCCATAAAACACAAAAAGATTTTTTACTAAATGAAATTAATGATATCTTTAAAGAAAAAGATATTGATATCTCGGACTTTATTACATCGATTGACGATGTAAAATTAACTAAGAAAAAAGCAGAACATCTTTTAAATGAATTAAAAGTGTACATCCAAGATTTTGAAATACCTTCATCAAGTCAACTGGAGAAAATTTTTCGTAAAGTAAAAAAATTAAAGAGACCAGATATAAATTTAATTGATACAAAAGAAATTTCATATTTAGGATGGAATGATAATTCTTCTAACCGAAAATATATCGTTTATAAAAATTTAGATGATAAATTCGAAGGTATATATGGCGAAATTTCACCAAATAAAGTAAAAGGATTCTGTAAAATTTGTAATCAGGAATCCGATACATCACTCTTTCTCAATAAAACTAAACATAATAAGAGTAGTGGAACATATACTAAAAAAGGAGATTACATTTGTTATGACAGTTTTAAATGTAATCAGAACCTAGATGATATAAATAATCTTTACGAATTTATTGTTAAAATAAAATAGATTCAAACAGCCCTGATCTTTAGAACTAATGATCAGGGTTGTTATATTTTGTACCTCACTCTTAATCGATACGCTGAAGCTTATCACAAATAAAACTAAAAAATTGGTAAGTAGATGAAGAGTGTAAATCAGAGTAATTAATAATAATGTATCAAATTTAAACAAAGGGGTCTTTAAGTATGAATTTAAGAGGTCATGAAAATAGGCTTAAATTTCTTGAGAAATATGATGTGACACCTATATCACATTTAAAATTATTAGAAGATCAAAAGAAAGACGGTGAAGGTGGCATACTGACAGATAGCTATTACTGTTTTTCATACAGCTTAAAAGGTAATTCTAAAAAAGTTTTAGGTACGTTTAATTGTGGTTATCATATTGCTGAAGACTTACTAAAATTATCAAATCAAGACAAATTACCTTTATTTAACCCGTTTAAAGTAATTAATGAAGGTAATCAATTGCAGGAAGTAGCGAATAAAGGTAATTTAGATATTAATAGGCAAAGAAAACAGTATAATGAAGTAGCTTTACAGCTTTCAAATGCTATAAATTTAATCATATTTTGTTATGAGGGTAATATTAAAGAACCACTTTCAACAATAAAACACGAAACCGATAAATATTATTATAGTAAACCATATGATCGTAAAATTAAAGCAGTAAATACTATTATCGGTAATTTGTTTGATAAGAAATTAGTTGAGAAAATATCTGAAATTAATGGAAATCAGGAAATTAGAAAATTTGATTTTTCATTACTCACTGATGTAATTAAAAAACACGAGATACAAAATAATTTTGAATAATAAGTGGATGTAAGAAGATATTAAATATTGAAGCTAGTATTAAGGATATTCAAAATATTATAAATTATTTTACTGAATGTGGCGTGAATAATAAGTATTATGAGAGTGAGAAAAGAAGTAGTCTAGGAAAGTTAGTAAGTGTTATTGGACACGAAGAAAATGTTAGAAATCCAAAATAACCTGAATTAGATTTTGAAGATTTCATATCTGAATGTATAAGTGAAAAACAAAAAAGAATTAGACATAAACTAGGAGGCAGAGTATGATGTCATCGAATGAGATAGTAAAAAAATTATATTCAAAGGAAGATATTCGCATAGAATTAGAGCTCACTCCACATAAGTTTAAAAAAAGAATGGAAACCATTACTAAGCTTTTTAAAATTGATATGAAAATTTTTCACAATTACAAAGGCCAAGATAAAAATAATCAATACACATTTAATGGCGTCGCAAAAGAATTAATAAAGGTGCTACTAAAAAGTATTGACTATTACCCAGTGGATATAAATTCCAAAGCTTTTAAACAAAACGGAAAATCTAAAAAAGAGATGATTGAAAATATAAAAGCATCTAGTTACATGGAATATACTTATCAGTTAATGAAATCTATCAATGAAATTAAATACAAAAGATTAATTGCAGACATACATACGAAAGACGTATATCAAAATACTAAAGCATGGTTAAGTATTGGTGAATCAATTAATAAAAAGGAACAAGAATTATACCAATATATGACACCTTTGCCCATACATAAAAGAATTGAGCTACAAAATGAAGTATTAAAATCTATAGATGAAACGATTTTTCAATTTATGGCAAAAGAACGTAGAAACACCCAAATAAAAGAAAATAATGAATTAGAAGAATACACAAATGCAATAAAAGAAGGTAAGTATCCCAAAAAGGATTACGAATTAAACCACCTATTATACGAGAAAAATGAAATGCCATTAGATAGCTTAATTAAAGATGTATGGGACTATGATGAAACAGAGTATATGGAGCTTGATTGGTTAATTGCAGATATGCTAAAACGTTCACAAAGAGCTGATAGTAATTTTATCGAAAGTTTAGATAAGAAAAACAAATTGAGAAAAAATATTCATAAAGAATCTATTAAAAGTATATCTAAGTTGATTGATCATGAATTGGTTAAAAATAATAGAAAGTGGGACGTAGCAGAATTTTATAAAAATCAACAATTTTGGAACAATAGTACATTAAGACGTAGCTCTCAAAATTTTGGGATTTTATATTACAAAAAAAATAGGTTACATACAATGAACCAAAGTAATATTATTAAAAAAATAAAAATTATCGAGGCTAATATAGAGAGTGCAAATAAACAGCCGAGCTATTTAGATTTCTTTTTACAAGCTAAGTTTGACTTAGAGAGGTTAGAAAGTGAATTAATGAAATATAGCATTAATCCGAAATATTTTAATAAGATAAATAGTGATTACGTAAGATATGCTATTGAAGATGTACATAATGCAATTATTAAAATTGACAGATATATAAGTAACGATAAAGTGAAGTTAAACTATTCAAATGCCCAAATGGTAGTGAGAAACGAAATAACAGAACAAGGAAGCTACTTTGTAAACCAGGCATTGAATACACTGTCAAAGGTAGAAGAGTCTGGCTACAGCTTTGATAATTTCATGGTAGGACCTTTCGTAGAAGACTTTAAAAAAGCAATTAAAAATCGTAGATTTGGTTCTAA
Organism: Staphylococcus sp. EG-SA-14; assembly: GCF_017151935.1. Classification (NCBI taxonomy): domain Bacteria; kingdom Bacillati; phylum Bacillota; class Bacilli; order Caryophanales; family Staphylococcaceae; genus Staphylococcus; species Staphylococcus sp. EG-SA-14. The sequence goes on from NZ_JACVZM010000023.1 coordinate 34,114, forward strand.
AACAGATTAAGATTGTTTTTTAGAGTTAAACATAAGAATAAATTTAAATAAAAAAACAAACCCAACAAACCTTGTTATATCAACGTTTGTTGGGTTTATTTTTTTTGGTGATTTTTTAATAACTCAATTACACCTTAGTATAATATTGCTAAATTATACATTGTCGAGGCCAAGACAAATAAAAAATTAAAGCAAAAGTTAGCGCGCAACTTTCTGCCATAAAGGAGCAGATTTATATGGAGACAAGAGACAAACTGATGTCATTGACTCAAAGTGACAAAACCCAACAATGGTTAATGGACAAATCATCTAACCAAACTGATGTTCAACAATTGCAGCAACAATTCAGTCAGCAGCTTGACCAACAATATAATGCACTTTTAGCTGATGAACAAGCTAAATTAGATCAATATGTGGAAGTCCATCATGAATTGGAAGCATTAAAGGAAGAAATTGAAGCAGAACCTATTACACTTAATATTGATAAATTACCCGATATCAAAGCGATAATGCTTGAAAAGGCTAAGAACAATGAACATTCTGATAAAATCGAACAGTTATTTGATAGATTAGATCAGTCATTAAATGGTACGAATCGATTATATACACAATTATCGTTGATTGGTACACGAACACATCGAATCACAACTAAAAATTTTAATATTCAGGGCTTACCTAAAGCAGTCCAATGCACGATTTTACCTTCAAAATATAAGAAGGTATATACTGTCGATTTTAAATCATTTGAACCTTCGGTTGTTGCGTACATGACTCAAGATTCAAAACTGATTGACTTTTTAAATCAGAAAGACGGATTGTATGACGCATTGCTAAGTGAATTAGGCTTATCATATGAGCTACGAGTATTTGTTAAACGTGCATTTATTGGTTCGTTTCTATTTGGTGGCAACTTCGATAGCCCTAAATTCAAGTTGAAACAATATGTAAGTGAAGTGCAATGGTTGGATGCGGTCAGCCAATTTACAAAAGTCATTGAACTTAAGAAACAAATCGAAGAGCATAAAACCATTCCTATGCCTTATGGCATTGAACATGATATGAGCGCATTTCAAGGTAGCAGTATTATGGCATTTTATGTACAAACTGTAGCGAGTTATGTTTTCAAGCATATTCTGTTGGAAGTGTACAAAGCACAATGCGAACAAAAAACGTTCAAGATTATAGTGCCGATACACGATGCGATTATGATTGAATGTGATGATGAAGTAACTGCACGTGATGTTGCTCAGCTAATGAAAAGTACAGCTAACCAGTTGTTCAATGATGAATTTGCACATGTGACAGTGGAAGAACTGGGAGGTGAGGGCCATGAATAATGATAGAGGACAAAGTTTACAAATACCAAGTAGTACACCACTCAAAGAAAATTATATATATGTAGCTACGTTATATTCTGTGAGAGAAACAAATTTCTCAGGTGATGTGAAACATCAATTCACATATGAAATTGAAGTGAATAATCAGATCGTATATGTGAATCGTAATATCTCAACACAAAAGACAGCTAAGCAGTTGTCAATCAATGATTGGCTTAAACGTCACAGTAATTATAGCTCCACTCATGAGAATTATGACCCTTATATTGATAGAAAGCATTTAATCCATGTAGGTTGCTTTAACGGTAATTACTATGTACAAGATGTAGCATCATTAAATGAAGATGGAGGATTATTATAATGAATCATATATTACAAATGTTATCTAAGCTATTAAGTGTGGCTAAGGAGGCAATCGACCGTCAAGGTCTGATTGCTATCCTAACCATTAGTGTTGGAAATGATGATGAAATAGACAAGTCTGAACAAGCTATAACGGTGTATAACGAGCTTATCGATAAGCTACAGCTTAACATTCCTAAAGATGTCGACTATAGACCTAACATATACAGTTATTTTGGCATTCAAAAAAAGCCAAATGACACAATATTAGTGGAAATGATGATAAGTATTTTTCATATCAAGCGTTTTGATTCAGAGTTGTTTATTTTCAAAGATATAGGTTGGCAAAAGGTAAATGAAGATGAATTACAAGGGTTGATATCTAAAATGATACAAGTGTTGTTAATAGATTATAAACCTTCACTAAGTACTCTGACAAACATAGTGAATGGCTTACAAAAATCAACAGATGTAGAAGAGCTTATTGAGGATAAGCAGTATATTGGTTGCGGTCCTAGCATGTTTAATCTAAATACATTTGAAGTTGTTAAAAACTGTATAGATATATTCCCTAAAACACGCTTGAATATAGAAATAGATAAAGGTGATGTTATAAATGAAAATATACCTGACCACTTCAGTAAATACATGCTAGAGCTTGCTAACTTTGATACCGATTTAAAGCACTTTCTGATACAGCATACAGCAATACTGCTTACTGCTAATACCAAACTACGAAGAGGTTTGATTCTGCATGGCGCTGCTAATAATGGAAAATCAGTATATATAAAGTTGTTGAAATCATTCTTTCATCAAAATGACGTTATATCAAAAACGCTAAACGAACTTGGTGGACGTTTTGATAAAGAAAGCTTAATTGGGAAACGATTAATGGCAAGTGATGAAATTGGTGAGGCAAGAATCAATGAGAAGGTAGTAAATGACTTTAAGAAGTTACTTTCAGTTGAACCTATCCATGTTGATAGAAAGGGACAGACACAAGTAGAAGTCACATTAGATTTAAAACTGATTTTTAATACTAATGCTGTACTAAACTTTCCATCTGAGCACGCAAAAGCATTAGAGCGTAGAATTGCTGTTATTCCATGTGAATATTATGTTGAAAAAGCTGATCCCGACTTAATTGAAAAGTTACAGGATGAAAAGAAAGAAATCTTTCTTTACTTGATGTATGTGTATCAACAGATTGTAAAAGCAGATATCGAGTACCTTGAAAATAGCCGTGTCACTGAAATTACTCACGATTGGTTAAATTTTGGATATGAATTTGTTTCTAGCAGGTCCGTAAGTATTCCAAATCAGAAAGCATGTATTAATTTACTCCGAAAACTTACAGCAATTAAACCAGGGTCACGTATCAAAGTGTCTAGGCTAAATGAGGTTATTAGAGATGAAATTAAAGTAAGCTCTCAAGTTATTAATGATTTGGTTCAAGCTAACTTTAATGTACAAAGTAGACTAAATAATGGTTATAAGTATTGGATCGATTTAGGATGGAAAGAAACTGATAAAAAAGATGACATGATTTCATTCGATGAAAATGAGAATGTAACAGATGATGAGTTCTTATACGAAGATGATTTGAACTTAGGTTGGGAGGACTTTGACGATGAATAATGAACAAATTGAAGCATTTGTAGAAGTGCTTGTACCTATCATAGAAGAACGTATCAATAAAGGTAATTAAGGCTAATTACGTACTACAGGCAGTTGCCTGTAGTACTCATATGATTAAGTGGTAAAAGTGATAAAAATGAAACGAAATTATAAATATATATTATCTATATGTTGTTACAAGACCGATAGTCTGTAGCAATAATCTAATAAAAGGAGCGGTATGATATGAAGGGTAAAATTGCACTTTATTCACGCGTTAGTACGTCAGAGCAGTCGGAGCATGGGTACTCAATCCATGAGCAGGAACAAGTACTCATCAAAGAAGTTGTGAAAAATTTCCCAGGTTATGACTATGAGACATATACTGACTCAGGCATTTCAGGTAAAAATATTGAAGGTCGTCCGGCAATGAAACGTCTATTACAAGATGTTAAGGATAATAAAATCGAAATGGTGTTAAGTTGGAAATTGAATCGTATCTCACGATCAATGAGAGACGTGTTTAATATTATTCATGAATTCAAAGAACATGATGTAGGGTATAAATCGATTTCTGAGAATATTGATACATCCAATGCTTCTGGAGAAGTACTCGTTACAATGTTTGGGTTAATAGGATCTATAGAACGCCAGACTTTGATTTCGAATGTGAAACTTTCTATGAATGCTAAGGCAAGGAGCGGAGAGGCAATCACCGGTCGTGTTTTAGGCTACAAATTATCACTTAATCCACTTACACAGAAAAATGATTTGGTTATCGATGAAAATGAAGCTAATATTGTACGTGAAATTTTCGATTTATATTTGAATCATAATAAAGGCCTCAAAGCCATTACAACCGTACTTAATCAAAAGGGGTATCGTACTATTAATCAAAAGCCATTTTCAGTGTATGGTGTTAAATACATTTTGAATAATCCAGTCTATAAAGGCTATGTCAGATTCAATAACCATCAAAACTGGGCTGTACAGCGAAGAAGTGGCAAAAGTGATAAAAATGATGTGATATTGGTCAAAGGTAAACATGAAGCCATTATAAGTGAAGAGGTATTTGATAAAGTTCATGAAAAATTAGCTTCTAAAAGTTTTAAACCGGGCAGACCTATTGGTGGAGATTTCTACTTACGTGGCCTTATTAAATGCCCAGAATGCGGAAATAATATGGTATGTCGACGGACGTATTATAAAACGAAAAAGTCCAAAGAACGGACAATCAAGCGTTATTACATTTGTTCCTTATTCAATCGTTCAGGGAGTTCTGCATGTCACAGTAATTCCATCAATGCTGAAGTCGTCGAGCGTGTAATTAATGTTCATTTGAATCGTATTCTGTCTCAACCAGATATTATCAAGCAGATTGCGTCAAATGTGATAGAAGAACTGAAACAAAAGCATAGTAACCAAACAGAAATTAAATATGACATTGATAGTTTAGAAAAACAAAAAGCTAAGCTTAAAACACAACAAGAACGATTGTTAGAATTGTTCTTAGATGATCAGATGGATAGCGAAATGTTAAAAGCTAAACAAAGTCAAATGAATCAACAGTTAGAAGTATTAGATCAACAAATTAAAGAAGCGCAACAAGCAAATCAATCACAGGATGAAATACCTAATTTTGATAAATTAAAAGGACGACTCATTTTGATGATAACACGATTCAGCGTGTACTTAAGAAAGGCTACACCCGAAGCTAAAAATCAACTTATGAAAATGTTAATTGATTCAATTGAAATTACGACAGATAAACAAGTAAAACTTGTAAGGTATAAAATTGACGAAAGTCTTATCCCTCAATCTTTGAAAAAAGATTGGGGGTCTTTTTTTATGCCCAAATTCCAATTTGAAATATATGGTCAAAATGATTATTTCATCGACCAAATTACCACTTTTACCACTTAGTTATTAGTGACAAAAGTGAGCGAAATGAAATAAAAATCAAATATATATTATCAAAATGATGTATCACATGCATACATCAATCAAATACATTAGGAGGTCATAACCATGACACTAGAACAACAACTCAAGCACTATATAACCAACTTATTCAATCTGCCAAGGGACGAAGTGTGGCACTGCGAATCTATCGAGGAAATCGCTGATGATATCTTACCCAATCAATATGTAAGACTTGGCCCACTCAGTAATAAAACACTTCAGACTAATACCTACTACTCTGACACACTTCATGAAAGTAATATCTATCCTTTCATTCTCTACTATCAGAAACAACTCATAGCCATCGGTTATATCGACGAAAATCACGATATGGATTTCTTATACCTACACAACACTATCATGCCTCTTTTGGATCAACGATACTTACTAACAGGAGGACAATAAAATGCATAAATACATCAAAATTACACAATTAGTCATTACAATACTAAGTGAAATCATCATTTGGATGAAAGAGTCAGAACGAAAGGAAGTCTCTTATGAATAGATATATCACCCGGGGTATCGCCAACAACTTACCTAATATCTTACAACACCAATTATGGCAACTCGTATCTGAGCGAGAACAAGAACAAACCAAAGATAATACTTCAGTAGATTATTTTCATATATTCCAGTTCAATAAGCATCGCAATCAATTATATATCAAACACAAACAAGAACGACCTGAATATGCGAAAATCCATAAAGCTAATTATTCAAAAGCAATCAATATCAATAAGGTCTACATTATTCGAGAAGATGATGTAGACCTTTCTTATTATGTCATGTTATTACCTGAAGAATACTAGAGGAGTGAAAATTATATGGAAACAATCAAAAGTACATTAAAAACAGAAGCCATATTCAGTGATGACAAACAACATCGCTATCTACTTAAGAAAACATGGAATAGTGAAAAACAATCAATCACAATCATTACAATGTATCCGCATTATGATGGCATTCTCAATATTGACCTAACGACCCAACTCATCATGAACAAAGTTTCAGAAATGGATGCATTTGGTTCAATCAATTTTGTGAATCTATACTCTAATATTACAACCCCTATCAATCTCAAACATTTAGAAAATGCGTATGATAAGCATACAGATATTCAAATTATGAAGGCAGTGAAAGAGTCAGATGAAGTGATATTAGCTTGGGGCGCTTACGCTAAAAAGCCCGGTGTTGAAGCACGTGTTAATGAAGTATTAGAGATGTTGAAACCACATAAAAAGAAAGTAAAACGACTCATGAATCCAGAAACCAATGAAATCATGCATCCCCTTAATTCGAAAGCACGTCAAAAATGGATATTAAAAGTATAGCAACTAAAATGTTTATTCACTATCCATGAAAATAATTGAATTTCATATATATCTTTTAATCTACAATATGATTAAAAGATATATTATTTGGTTCTGTTGCAAAGTAAAAAAATATAGCTAACCACTAATTTATCATGTCAGTGTTCGCTTAACTTGCTAGCATGATGCTAATTTCGTGGCATGGCGAAAATCCGTAGATCTGAAGAGACCTGCGGTTCTTTTTATATAGAGCGTAAATACATTCAATACCTTTTAAAGTATTCTTTGCTGTATTGATACTTTGATACCTTGTCTTTCTTACTTTAATATGACGGTGATCTTGCTCAATGAGGTTATTCAGATATTTCGATGTACAATGACAGTCAGGTTTAAGTTTAAAAGCTTTAATTACTTTAGCCATTGCTACCTTCGTTGAAGGTGCCTGATCTGTAATTACCTTTTGAGGTTTACCAAATTGTTTAATGAGACGTTTGATAAACGCATATGCTGAATGATTATCTCGTTGCTTACGCAACCAAATATCTAATGTATGTCCCTCTGCATCAATGGCACGATATAAATAGCTCCATTTTCCTTTTATTTTGATGTACGTCTCATCAATACGCCATTTGTAATAAGCTTTTTTATGCTTTTTCTTCCAAATTTGATACAAAATTGGGGCATATTCTTGAACCCAACGGTAGACCGTTGAATGATGAACGTTTACACCACGTTCCCTTAATATTTCAGATATATCACGATAACTCAATGTATATCTTAGATAGTAGCCAACGGCTACAGTGATAA
>NZ_JACVZM010000024.1:0-39539 GCF_017151935.1 Staphylococcus sp. EG-SA-14
TGGAAGAAGATGCTGGTAAGTCAACACATAAAGGTGAGTATTCATTAGTTGACTTGAACCGTCAAGGTACACCGCTAATTGAAATCGTATCTGAACCAGATATTCGTTCACCTAAAGAAGCATATGCATATTTAGAAAAATTACGTTCAATTATTCAATACACTGGTGTATCAGACGTTAAGATGGAAGAGGGATCTTTACGTTGTGATGCTAACATCTCTTTACGTCCATATGGTCAAGAAAAATTTGGTACTAAAGCCGAATTGAAAAACTTAAACTCATTTAACTATGTACGTAAAGGTTTAGAATATGAAGAAAAACGCCAAGAAGAAGAATTGTTAAATGGTGGAGAAATCGGACAAGAAACACGTCGATTTGATGAATCAACAGGTAAAACAATTTTAATGCGTGTTAAAGAAGGTTCTGATGATTACCGTTACTTCCCAGAGCCTGACATTGTACCTTTATATATTGATGATGCTTGGAAAGAGCGTGTTCGTCAGACAATTCCTGAATTACCAGATGAGCGTAAGGCTAAGTATGTAAATGAATTAGGTTTACCTGCATACGATGCACACGTATTAACTTTGACTAAAGAAATGTCAGATTTCTTTGAATCAACAATTGAACACGGTGCAGATGTTAAATTAACATCTAACTGGTTAATGGGTGGCGTAAACGAATATTTAAATAAAAATCAAGTAGAATTATTAGATACTAAATTAACACCAGAAAATTTAGCAGGTATGATTAAACTTATCGAAGACGGAACAATGAGCAGTAAAATTGCGAAGAAAGTCTTCCCAGAGTTAGCAGCTAAAGGTGGTAATGCTAAACAGATTATGGAAGATAATGGCTTAGTTCAAATTTCTGATGAAGCAACACTTCTAAAATTTGTAAATGAAGCATTAGACAATAACGAACAATCAGTTGAAGATTACAAAAATGGTAAAGGCAAAGCTATGGGCTTCTTAGTTGGTCAAATTATGAAAGCGTCTAAAGGTCAAGCTAATCCACAATTAGTAAATCAACTATTAAAACAAGAATTAGATAAAAGATAATTTAAATCATCAAACTATGAAGATTTAAAAAATAAACCCTTGATTGCTGACTTAGATGCAATCGAGGGTTTATTTATATCTATAGAAGTCATATTACTTTTAACTTTATTCATTGTACATGTTAATGGTAAAAATATTAATTTTATTAATGCGTTAGCTTTAATTATATTAAGGCAAACTGTATAATAAAAAGGTATAAAACATTTTTGTATAAAGACAACATTATATTTACAACATCATTTTAAAGGTAAAATAGCATAACTGACGAAGTCTATATAATGAAGAACGGCAAAAAATGCTGAATAAATAACAAGCTTTGTACATATTGAGATAGTATTTGTTTAAGATACAAGTTGGTCTTTAACGATATTAAGAATGATGAAATAAGACTGAGCCTGGGTCATAAATTCAATGTCCTAGGCACTACAATGTTATATTGGCAGTAGTTGACTGAAAGAAAATACGCTTGTAACAAGCTTTTTTCAATTCTAGTGGGGCCCCAACATAGAAGCTGACTTTCTGTCAGCTTACAATAATGTGCAAGTTGGGGTGGGGCCCCAAACAAAGAGAATTTCGAAAGGAAATTCTACAGACAATGCAAGTTGGGGTAGAACGAAATAAATTTTGTTAAATATTATTTCTGTCCCACTCCCTATTAGACGAAACAAAGATGAAGTTAAAATATATGAATTTTAAGTAGAGGGATAAGATATGAGGAAACGTGCTAGAATCATTTATAACCCGACATCAGGTAAAGAGCTATTTAAAAGAGAATTACCTGATGCCTTAATAAAATTAGAAAAAGCGGGATATGAAACGAGTGCATATGCAACCGAGAAAATAGGTGATGCCACACTTGAAGCAGAAAGAGCTATGCATGAAAATTATGATGTATTAATCGCTGCAGGTGGTGATGGAACATTAAATGAAGTAGTTAATGGTATCGCAGAAAAGCCTAATCGTCCTAAGCTAGGTGTCATTCCTATGGGTACTGTTAATGACTTTGGACGTGCATTGCATATACCTAATGACATCATGGGGGCACTTGATGTCATCATTGAAGGTCATTCTACTAAAGTAGATATTGGTAAAATGAATAATCGATACTTTATTAATTTAGCTGCAGGCGGACAATTGACGCAAGTCTCTTATGAAACACCGAGTAAATTGAAATCTATTGTTGGTCCATTTGCTTATTACATCAAAGGTTTCGAAATGTTACCTCAAATGAAAGCTGTAGATTTAAGAATTGAATATGATGGTAATGTTTTCCAAGGAGAAGCATTATTATTCTTTTTAGGTTTAACAAATTCAATGGCAGGATTTGAAAAATTAGTGCCGGACGCTAAGTTAGATGACGGCTATTTTACGTTAATTATAGTTGAAAAATCAAACCTTGCAGAACTTGGTCATATTATGACTTTAGCTTCAAGAGGAGAACATACTAAGCATCCTAAAGTTATTTATGAAAAAGCAAAGGCAATTAATATTTCATCATTCACAGACTTACAACTAAATGTAGATGGAGAATATGGTGGTAAATTACCAGCGAATTTCTTAAATCTAGAACGTCATATAGATGTCTTTGCACCTAATGATATTGTAAATGAAGAGTTAATAAATAATGATCATGTTGATGACAATTTAATCGAAGAATAAACAGAAATAGTGAAATATATAATGGCAGGTTAGGAAGCGCATAATTTTGTTCCTAACCTGTTCATTTTGGAGGTAAAATTTTGCAAGCAATAGCTAAAAATGACATAAAAACGGGAACAGTTGTTGATTTAACGCATGAAGGCCATGGTGTCGTAAAAATAGATCGCTTTCCTATTTTCATACCACAAGCTTTAATTAATGAACAAATTGAATATAAAATTATCAAAGTAAAAAAGAACTTTGCGATAGGTAAGTTGCTTAATATAAATACGAGAAGTGAGAATCGTGTTGCACCGCCATGTATATATTATGAACGTTGTGGTGGGTGCCAACTTCAACACTTATCTTACGAAGCGCAACTTGAAATGAAAAAGGAACAAGTGATTAATTTGTTTCAGCGAAAAGCGCATTTTGATAATTCTAAGATTAACGATACAGTTGGCATGACAGATCCTTGGAGATATCGAAACAAGTCCCAGATTCCAGTTGGTAAGAATGAACAGAATGAAGTTATTATGGGCTTTTATCGTCAAAGAAGCCATGACATTATTGACATGGAAAGTTGTTTAATACAAGATTCACAACATCAAGAAGTGATGAATGAAGTTAAATCTATTTTAAAAGATTTAAATGTAAGTATTTATCAAGAACAATTGAAAAAAGGTTTAATGAGACATTTGGTTGTAAGAACAGGATATCATACAGACGAAATGATGATTATTTTTGTAACTAATGGTAAAAAGTGGTCACAAAAAAATGCTGTTGTTGAGAAGATATTAGATGCATTTCCTAATGTGACAAGCATTAAACAAAACATTAATGATAGCCATTCTAATGTTATTATGGGACGTCAATCTATAACGCTATATGGTAAAGATACAATTATTGATCAATTAACAGATAGTACATTTAAAATAAGTGATCAGTCATTCTACCAAATTAATTCTGAACAAACAGAGAAATTATATAATAAAGCAATTGAGTATGCGCAATTGACAGGTAATGAAGTTGTATTAGATACCTATTGTGGTATTGGAACAATAGGGCTATATATGGCACCACATGCAAAACATGTATACGGTGTTGAAGTAGTACCTTCTGCAATTGAAGACGCACAACAAAATGCGACTATAAACCAATGCAATAATACAACTTTTGTCTGTGGGAAAGCTGAAGAAGTTATTTTACAATGGAAAGCACAAGGGATTAAACCAGATGTTGTAATGGTTGATCCGCCAAGAAAGGGCTGTGACGAAACGTTTATTCAGACTTTGCTTACATTAGAACCTAAGCGTATTGTCTATATTTCATGTAATCCCGCAACACAGCAACGTGATGCATTATTATTAGCTGAAAAATATCAACTTGAAGAGGTAACACCGGTAGATATGTTTCCACAAACAACACATGTTGAGACAGTGGCATTATTCAATTTGAAATAGCGCACATGATTTGAGATAAAATTTCGCCTTAATAAGTGAAGAAAGAAGTCGTATATTAAAATTTTATTACAGCCAATTTACTTTCTTGATATGAACTTTTTAAATTAAATGTGACATTGTATACTATATTTAAAGAAGAATAAGAATGTCATGATCGGGAGGGTTGGTAATGCATAAAATTGATTTAACGACAAATAATTTTCAAATGCGAAGGTTTATTATCTTGCAACTTGTTATTGCGTTATTCGTGATTTTATTTACGTATAAGTGGGCGTTAGGTGTCACAGCGGTTGTCGATCAAAATATCATCATCAATCTTGTATATGGGTTTGCTGGATTCATTATTTTATTGATTTTACATGAACTTATCCATAGAGCATTATTTCTTTTATTTAAAAAAGATAGCAAACCTATGTTTAATATAAAAAAAGACAGAATCTTATTCCAAACAGCAGATGCTTGCTTCAACAAATGGCAATTCTCAATTATTATGCTGTCACCACTAATCTTATTAAGTACTGGCTTGCTTATTTTAATTAAGGTATTTGGTTATTCATCACTTATTTTTATGTTTAGTATGCATACCGCTTATTGCTTTATAGATATTCTGCTTGTTGCATTAACAATATCTAGTAGTTTTAAATATGTTCAACAAGATGAAGATAGTATTTATTTGTATCATCAAAAGCCGACTCAATAATAAATTTTAATATGATGATACCAACAAAATGAATTTGCTTGAATTATTTCAGATTACCTATGTTTTCTTACTCAATCGTCTTCATCATCATGCTTAAATAGCAATTGATTTTATAACAACTTGTAGTTATCTCAATATAGTTATCGCTAAGTGCAAGATTTATGTAAAAAAATCGTACACAGCGTATAATTATGTTGAGATATTTTTGTGCGTTATAAAAGTAAAAATTAGTAGGGAGGTGAGCACTTGACTGAGAGACGAATTATTCATATAGATATGGACTATTTTTTTGCACAAGTCGAAATGAGAGATAACCCCAAATTGAAAGGGAAACCAGTCATTGTTGGTGGTAAAGCAAGCAGTAGGGGTGTTGTCTCTACGGCATCCTATGAAGCACGAAAATACGGCGTCCATTCAGCAATGCCTATGTCACAAGCGCATAAATTATGTCCAAATGGATACTTTGTCACAAGTAATTTTGGTGCTTACCGAGAAACATCTGCGCAGATTATGTCTATTTTCCGAAGTTATACAGATAAGGTAGAACCGATGTCATTGGATGAAGCGTATTTAGATATTACAGAATTAGTGAGACCAGACCTTCCTGCTTCGAAAATTGCTCAGTATATTAGAAAAGATATTCTAGAGCAGACACATTTAACAGCATCTGCAGGTGTTTCTTATAACAAATTTTTAGCTAAATTAGCGAGTGGTATGAATAAACCTGATGGTATGACTGTGATTGATTATCAAAATGTCCATGATATTTTGATGACATTGGATATTGGAGATTTTCCAGGCGTAGGTAAAGCTTCCAAAAAAGTAATGCATGATAATGGTATTTTTAACGGTAGAGATTTATATGAGAAAACGGAATTTGAATTAATACGTTTGTTTGGAAAAAGAGGTCGGGGTTTATATAACAAGGCACGCGGTATTGACCATAGTGAAGTGAAATCATCAAGAGTAAGAAAATCAGTAGGGACTGAACGCACATTTGCAACAGACGTGAATGATGATGAAGAGATTTTAAGAAAAGTATGGGAATTGTCAGGTAAAACAGCTGAACGTCTAAATAAATTACAGAAGTCAGCTAAAACTGTAACGGTTAAAATTAAAACTTATCAATTTGAAACGCTATCTAAACAGATGAGTTTAAGAGATTCGGTTAGTTCTGAAGAAGATATTTATAATATTGCATATTTACTTTATAACGATTTAAAAGACCCTGATGTACCAATTCGACTTATTGGTGTCACTGTAGGTAATTTAGAACAATCAACTTATAAAAATATGACGATATATGACTTTATATAAAATAAAGCTCCCTGCAAAGTTTACATTTTTACAATGCTTACTTTTGAAGGGAGTATTTTATTTAGTCCTAGCCTTTATCTTTTAGATTTTTACCATAAATATTAGTTACATATGTTAAATTTTCATAATTTTTCAGTAGCCTAAAAGTAATCATTGCGCATGCTTTGGCATCATTCAATGCATCATGATGACCATGAAAATCTAATTGATAAAACTCCATCATATGTTTTAAACCGTATCGATACGAATCAACGGTTCTTTTAGCAAGTTGATAACTACAAAAGTAAGTTAAATTTGGAGTTGGTAAACCAATATTTTGAATGCTTTGATGTAAGACGTTCATATCAAATGCCGCGTTATGTGCGACAACAGGTAAATCTGCAATAAATTGCATCATATATGGAAATACGTAGTCAAACGTAGGTGCATTTTCAACATCTTCTGGTTGTATGCCATGAATTTTAATATTTTGTTGTGAAAAATAGTCTTGCGGATTCACAAGAGTATGAAATGTTTCTGTTATTTGACTATCAATGACTTTAACCATTCCGACAGAACAAATACTTGTACGTTTACCATTTGCTGTTTCAAAATCAAGTGCAACAAACGCATCTTGTATCATGTAGTCAATCCTTTCAATTAATTAAATGTATATATTAATAGACTTTTAGTCATTTGCTTACAAACGATACATAATATTATACGTGAAGGTATAACGTGAAATCTATCATTTGGATGTAACTCTGATTAAAAAGTAAATGATGATATGCTTTAAAATCGTCAAATTAATTCAACATCAAATTTAGAGTTATTAACATTAGTAGTTTAAAAAATAAATGACTAAAAATACAATAATTAGCCTTGAAAATGAAAAAACGCAGATCAATGATTCAGAAAATGAATCTAGTGATCTCCGTAAAGCAAAATAATATAGACATTGGGTTATTGTAAGTGACCCAAATGCCTATCATGTCGTATGATATTTATCTGTCTATTGTAGTGATGTTTAATTATTCTTCGTCGAATGTACGAGCGCCAAGTTCTTTTTCGTAAAGATATAATGCATTGCTGTCATCGCCGATACGAGTTAAATAATTGATGTGCGTTTCAAACATTGATTCTTCTTCGACTTGTTCATCTAAGAACCAGTTTAAGAATGAGATAGTTGCATAATCTTTATCTTGACGAGCGATTTCAGATAAGTTATAGAAACGTCTTGTTACTTCTTGTTCTTGAGATAAGCTGTCTTTGAAAGTTTCTAGTATGCTTGAAAAGTCAATTTTTGGTGCTGAAACTGCTCTGAATTCTGCATGTGCACCTCTGTCGTTAATATAGTTATAAATCTTTTGTCCATGGAAACGTTCTTCTTTAGCTTGTTGAATGAAGAAGTTTGCAAATCCTTCGTACGATTCTTTATCACAGTATGCTGCCATTGCCATATATGCGTGTGCTGCAAAGTACTCATGGTTCATTTGATCATTTAATGCTTCTAATAAATTTTTACTTAACATTTTGATACACCTCTTATTTGTAAATTAAAATTACTATGAATTAAACTTAGTATAACAAACTCATTCTCAATTGTAAATAATAATAATTATAATTTAATGCCTTATTTTAGCACTCTAATTGAGAAAATGTATCATTTAGCGATATTTAATTGAGAATAAATATCATTTTTAATTATCTAAATGAGAATGATTATAATTTAGAAACACTGTATCAATTTGTGATTGAGAAACTTTTTTGAAGTTGCCTTGTCATGTTATAATGATGCGAGTGGAAATTTGAGGAGGAAACACATGAGACAGTGGACGGCAATCCATCTAGCGAAATTGGCGCGTAAAGCAAGTAGAGCAGTAGGTAAAAGAGGAACAGATTTACCTGGACAAATCGCTAGAAAAGTGGATACAGATATATTAAGAAAATTAGCAGAGCAAGTTGATGATATTGTATTTATCAGTGGAACAAATGGTAAAACAACGACTTCAAACTTAATTGGACATACTTTAAAAGCAAATAATATTCAAATTATACACAATAATGAAGGTGCTAATATGGCTGCAGGTATAACTTCTGCATTCATCATGCAATCAACACCTAAGACTAAAATTGCGGTAATCGAAATTGATGAAGGTTCGATTCCACGTGTGTTAAAAGAAGTTACACCTTCAATGATGGTATTTACTAATTTCTTTAGAGATCAAATGGATCGCTTCGGTGAAATTGATATTATGGTTAATAACATTGCAGAGACAATTAGTAATAAAGGCATCAAATTATTGCTAAATGCTGATGATCCATTTGTGAGTCGTTTGAAAATCGCAAGTGATACGATTGTGTACTATGGTATGAAAGCACATGCCCATGAATTTGAACAAAGTACGATGAATGAAAGTAGATATTGTCCAAACTGTGGTCGCTTATTGCAATACGATTATATTCATTATAATCAAATTGGTCATTATCACTGTCAGTGTGGTTTCAAACGAGAGCAAGCAAAATATGAAATATCAAGTTTTGATGTGGCACCGTTTTTATATTTAAATATCAATGATGAAAAATATGATATGAAAATTGCAGGTGACTTTAACGCTTATAACGCGTTAGCAGCATATACTGTTTTAAGAGAGCTAGGGTTAAATGAACAAACAATTAAAAATGGCTTTGAAACGTATACATCAGACAATGGTCGTATGCAGTACTTTAAAAAAGAACGAAAAGAAGCGATGATCAATTTAGCTAAAAATCCTGCAGGAATGAATGCAAGTTTATCAGTTGGTGAACAATTAGAAGGCGAAAAAGTGTATGTTATTTCGCTAAATGATAACGCTGCAGATGGTCGAGATACTTCATGGATTTATGATGCAGATTTTGAAAAATTATCTAAGCAACAAATTGAAGCTATCATCGTGACAGGTACACGAGCAGAAGAACTTCAATTGCGATTGAAGTTAGCAGAGGTTGAAGTACCAATTATAGTTGAGCGTGATATTTATAAAGCAACGGCAAAGACTATGGATTATAAAGGTTTCACAGTTGCAATACCAAACTATACATCATTAGCGCCTATGCTTGAACAATTAAACCGTTCGTTTGAAGGAGGTCAATCATAATATGCATGAATTGACTATTTATCATTTTATGTCAGATAAATTGAATTTATACAGTGATATAGGAAATATTATTGCTTTAAGACAACGTGCTAAAAAACGAAATATTAAAGTTAATGTCGTAGAAATCAATGAAACAGAAGGTATTACCTTTGATGAATGTGATATTTTCTTTATCGGTGGTGGAAGTGATAGAGAACAAGCATTAGCAACAAAAGAATTAAGTAAAATTAAGACACCACTTAAAGAAGCGATTGAAGATGGTATGCCGGGATTAACAATTTGTGGAGGCTATCAATTTTTAGGAAAAAAATATATCACGCCTGATGGTACAGAATTAGAAGGGTTAGGTATTTTAGATTTTTATACTGAATCAAAGACAAATCGATTAACAGGAGATATTATTATCGAAAGTGATACTTTTGGAACTATTGTAGGTTTTGAAAATCACGGTGGTAGAACATATCATGATTTCGGTACACTTGGTCATGTCACTTTTGGTTATGGTAATAATGATGAAGATAAAAAAGAAGGCATTCATTATAAAAATTTATTAGGTACTTATTTACACGGACCAATTTTACCTAAAAATTACGAAATCACTGATTATCTGTTAGAAAAAGCTTGTGAACGTAAGGGTATTCCGTTTGAGCCTAAAGAAATAGATAATGAAGCGGAAATACAAGCGAAACAAGTATTAATAGACAGAGCAAATAGACAGAAGAAATCTCGTTAACTCTGAACATCGCATCAATGGATTTAATATTGATAAACGATGAAGTTTAGTAATTAATCATATATGTATAAACACACACATTATTTTGGATGGAAACAACCAAATTGATGTGTGTTTTTTTGTTCTAGTGAATAATTATTATACAATGAGTATCTATCCTAGAATTATCAATAGTAATGGTGATTATGCAACATGAAAAAATGAATGATGAAAGGAATTTGACGATGAAGCCTACTAAAGTGATATTAAAAGATGCATCTTATTTACATAGCAAAACATCGATAACATTTATTTTAAAAGATGTAGTTATCGAAGAAGATAATAAAATTTATTATTTCGACACTAGTGCAACTTTCGAAGATCAAGAAGTTAAATTTGAATTTGCACTTTTTGATAGTGACATGGACAATTTGAAACATATGGATTACGACAATCCTGTTACTGAAATATATTTTATAGAACCTGATTTACATTTTACAATTATTGATTTTAATCAAGAACTGCTTTGTATTTATATTGATTTTGATTCTGGTTTAAGGCATTCAAACATGGCAACAGAATCTGGTATTTCATTAAGGATAAATGTTGCTAAATCAGATTTTACTAAATTTATTAATGAATTAGCCTCTTTACATTAATGATTTAAATCTGATAGATAATTACAATCAAAAAAGACAGCCACATCCCTCCGTAGTTTAGGCGTGTGGCTATATTTGAGTCTGAATATTTATGCTTGTAATTTTAAAAAGGGACATGCTATATACGATAAAAAGAGGCGGGGACATAAATCAATGTTCTATGCTCTACGAAGTTATATTGGCAGTAGTTGACTGAACGAAAATGCGCTTGTAACAAGCTTTTTTCAATTCTAGTCAGGGGCCCCAACAAAGAGAAATTGGATTCCCAATTTCTACAGACAATGCAAGTTGGGGTGTGGGCCCCAACAAAGAGAAATTGGATTCCCAATTTCAACAGACAATGCAAGTTGGGGTGTGGGCCCCAACACAGAGAATTTCGAAAAGAAATTCTACAGGCAATGCGAGTTGGGGTGGGACGACGAAATAAATTTTACGAAAATATCATTTCTGTCCCACTCCCATGGTGCCAATTAGCATAAGGTACTTAAATTAAGCATATCTGCTGTCTAGCAGTCGATAAATCATTAGAACTTCGTATAGTATATGACTTTTAATTTGATTTTCACCACTAATTTCAAGTGCTTTTATAGTCGAACGTAAAGTTTCTACAGAATCATCTTCTCTCTTAAAAGAACCATCATAAAATATATCTTTGATGCTACTACTAATTTTTAGCAATGCCATTTTTTCGTCACCTGAAAAGTTAACACGAGTATTTTTAGGCAAGTAAATGATATTTGATAAATGAGTGATAAACAAACGATTCGTATATGCACGTTTAGTTAATTGATTGAGTAATTTCCAATCACATTCTTTTTTCTTATGATAGCTTAATTCATCACGTTGATAACTTATTAACGTTTCAACTTGATTATTTAAATTGAAAATATTTTTATATGCTTTTTCGCTTTTATCAGATTGCAGTCTTGATAAGATAAGTTCTTGGCAGCGATTGTAAAATAATTTATACATCAAGGCATCTGTCTTACTTAATTTTTCTTCGACCTGACCATAATACTTAGGTGGAAACACCATGAAGTTAATTAAACCTGATGTCACGAGTCCAATAATTGCTGTCAATGTTCGAGACAAAAAGTTGAATATGTAGGCATCATGAATACCTGGAATCATAGCTAATGATGTTAGTACAGCGACATTCGTACCAACTTGCAATTTGAGTTTTGTACAGAATAAAATCGTGAACGTTGCACTCAATGCATATGTAAAAGGTGATTGATCGCCGAATAAATATGTAAATAATACTGCAAAGCCTGCACCAATTACCGTAGCAGGTAATCTACGATAACCTTTAATAAGTGATGCCTTGGCAGTTGGTTCAATTGTGACTACAGCTGTTAAAATGGCATAGATGGGTGTTAAATCTAGTGCCATACAAAAGACAGCTGTTAAAAAAATGGCAATACCAGTTTTAATTGTTCTGGCACCAATTAAATGTTTATACCATTGATCGTTCATTTTTTAACCTCTAATCATCGTAAAATCTTAGCGAGCGCTTTATAATAATAGTATCGTACATTGGAAAAGTTCATGTATGTAAAATATTTGAAATAATCATACTTAAGCATTACTTTGATTTTCATATACATTAATCAAAGTTCTGGGCTCCACAATGTTATATTGTTAGTAATTGACTGAAATAAAATGCACTTGTAACAAGCATTTTTCAATTATAGTCCGGGGCCCCAACATAGAGAATTTCAAAAAAGAAATTCTACAGGCAATGCAAGTTGGGGTGTGGGCCCCAACACAGAAGCTGACGAAAAGTCAGCTTACGATAATGTGCAGGTTGGCGGGGCCCCAACATAGAGAAATTGGATCTACAATTTCTACAGGCAATGCAAGTTGGGGTACAACGATAAAGAAATATTTTTTCTTTATCACACTATGTCTCACTCACTTTCCAAAATACTAAAGTAACATCTTTAGTATATCAAAGAATTTTTGCTATAATAAGTTATAATTATATAAAAAAGGAACGGGATAAAATGATTGTAAAAACAGAAGAAGAATTACAAGCGTTAAAAGAAATTGGATACATATGCGCTAAAGTGCGCAATACAATGCAAGCTGCAACCAAACCAGGTATCACTACGAAAGAGCTTGATAATATTGCGAAAGAGTTATTTGAAGAATACGGTGCTATTTCTGCGCCAATTCATGATGAAAATTTTCCTGGTCAAACGTGTATTAGTGTCAATGAAGAGGTGGCACATGGGATTCCAAGTAAGCGTGTCATTCGTGAAGGAGATTTAGTAAATATTGATGTATCGGCTTTGAAGAATGGCTATTATGCAGATACAGGCATTTCATTTGTCGTTGGAGAATCAGATGATCCAATGAAACAAAAAGTATGTGACGTAGCAACGATGGCATTTGAGAATGCAATTGCAAAAGTAAAACCGGGTACTAAGTTAAGTAACATTGGTAAAGCGGTGCATAATACAGCTAGACAAAATGATTTGAAAGTCATTAAAAACTTAACAGGTCATGGTGTTGGTTTATCATTACATGAAGCACCAGCACATGTACTTAATTACTTTGATCCAAAAGACAAAACATTATTAACTGAAGGTATGGTATTAGCTATTGAACCGTTTATCTCATCAAATGCATCATTTGTTACAGAAGGTAAAAATGAATGGGCTTTTGAAACGAGCGATAAAAGTTTTGTTGCTCAAATTGAGCATACGGTTATCGTGACTAAGGATGGTCCGATTTTAACGACAAAAATTGAAGAAGAATAGTTCAACATATACTAAGACTAAAGTATGAACATCATTTAGTTCCGGAGCCTATTCATATTGGTTTCGGAACTGTTTTATAATAATTAAGAACACAATCAATGCGTCATTTCAAAAATATGTTGTAATAAAGTAGTCTTTAAGCAAACATATCATCGACATCAACGAAGATACATAGCGCATTTGGTATTTTAAAACTTATTATAAAAGGTGATAGTTATGAACTATGTTGAACGTTATATTGAACAGTTTTTGAGAGCAACAGTAAGAAATAATATCAAGCACTACCTTTTAATGCTAGATGAAAAAATGAAAAATTTAGATGATTATATGCGTTATTTAATTACTAAAAAAGAACAACTTAGCAAGTTAATTGACAGTCTAATGCTAACATTAGAAAATAAATATATTGATATTGCTGAAGCATTTCAAATTCAATGTGCAAGAGAAATCAATAATCAAGAAATTGAAAATATTAAATCAGAGTTGAATAAAGTTGAAGCATATTATGCACAAATTGAAACTCAAATTCAACAAACTTCAACTGAAAAAATAGCAACAGAAAAAACATCGTATCTAATAAATTATATGAACGCTGTGGCATAGAAAGGCGGCGAAACATGACACACAAATATATATCAACGCAAATGTTGATTATTTTTACTGCATTAATGATTATTGCCAATTTTTACTACATATTTTTTGAAAAAATTGGCTTTTTACTCGTTCTATTATTGGGATGTGTATTAGTTTATGTAGGATATCTTTATTTTCATAAAATACGTGGCCTTTTAGCGTTTTGGATAGGCGCGCTATTAATTGCATTCACATTATTGTCTAATAAGTATACAATCATCATCTTGTTCGTCTTTTTATTACTACTTATTGTGCGTTATTTAATACACAAATTTAAACCAAAAAAAGTAGTTGCGACGGATGAGGTTATGACTTCACCATCTTTTATTAAACAAAAATGGTTTGGTGAGCAACGTACACCAGTTTATGTATATAAGTGGGAAGATGTCCAAATTCAACATGGAATTGGCGACCTACATATTGACTTAACAAAAGCTGCAAATATTAAGGAAAATAATACCATTGTTGTGAGACACATTTTAGGTAAAGTGCAGGTTATATTGCCGGTTAATTACAATATTAATTTACATGTAGCTGCTTTTTATGGAAGTACTTACGTGAATGAAAAATCATATAAAGTTGAAAATAACAATATTCATATTGAAGAAATGATGAAACCGGATAACTATACAGTTAATATCTACGTATCAACGTTTATCGGAGACGTAGAGGTGATTTATCGATGAACCACTACATTAGAACAATTGGTTCAATGCTAATCTTAGTATATAGCATGCTAGCTGCATTTCTGTTCATCGATAAAGTTTTTGTAAATATCATCTATTTTCAAGGTATGTTTTATACACAAATATTCGGCATACCAGTCTTTTTATTTTTAAATCTCATCATCATATTATTGTGTATTATTGTTGGTTCGGTACTCGCATACAAAATCAATCAGCAAAATGATTGGATTAAGACGCAAATTGAGCGTTCAATGGAAGGCGAAACAGTTGGCATTAATGATCAAAATATAGAAATATATAGTGAAACGTTAGATTTATACCATACACTCGTACCTTTAAATCAAGAATTGCATAAGTTGCGACTTAAAACTCAAAATTTAACCAATGAAAATTATAATATTAATGATGTGAAAGTTAAAAAGATTATTGAAGATGAACGTCAAAGACTGGCTCGAGAACTTCACGATTCTGTTAGTCAGCAACTTTTTGCGGCAAGTATGATGTTATCTGCTATCAAAGAAACGAAGTTAGAACCACCATTAGACCAACAAATTCCGATTTTAGAGAAAATGGTTCAAGATTCGCAGTTAGAAATGCGTGCTTTGCTGTTACATTTAAGACCGCTTGGTTTAAAAGACAAATCTTTAGGTGAGGGTATTAAAGATTTAGTTATTGATTTACAAAAAAAAGTGCCGATGAAAGTTGTGCATGAAATACAAGATTTTAAAGTGCCTAAAGGTATTGAAGATCATTTGTTCAGAATTACACAGGAAGCAATTTCGAATACATTGCGTCATTCAAACGGTACAAAAGTGACAGTAGAATTGTTTAATAAAGACGATTATTTATTGTTGAGAATTCAAGACAATGGTAAAGGTTTTAATGTTGATGAAAAATTAGAACAAAGTTATGGACTTAAAAATATGCGTGAAAGAGCTTTGGAAATTGGTGCAACGTTCCATATTGTATCATTGCCAGATTCAGGTACACGTATCGAGGTGAAAGCACCTTTAAATAAGGAGGATTCGTATGACGATTAAAGTATTGTTTGTGGATGATCATGAAATGGTACGTATAGGAATTTCAAGTTATCTATCAACGCAAAGTGATATTGAAGTAGTTGGTGAAGGCGCTTCTGGTAAGGAAGCAATTGCCAAAGCCCATGAGTTGAAGCCAGATTTAATTTTAATGGATTTACTTATGGAAGACATGGATGGTGTAGAAGCGACGACTCAGATTAAAAAAGATTTACCGCAAATTAAAGTATTAATGTTAACTAGTTTTATTGAAGATAAAGAGGTATATCGTGCATTAGATGCAGGTGTCGATAGTTACATTTTAAAAACAACAAGTGCAAAAGATATCGCCGATGCAGTTCGTAAAACTTCTAGCGGAGAATCTGTTTTTGAACCGGAAGTTTTAGTGAAAATGCGTAACCGTATGAAAAAGCGCGCAGAGTTATATGAAATGCTTACAGAACGAGAAATGGAAATATTATTATTGATTGCGAAAGGTTACTCAAATCAAGAAATTGCTAGTGCATCGCATATTACTATTAAAACGGTTAAGACACATGTGAGTAACATTTTAAGTAAGTTAGAAGTGCAAGATAGAACACAAGCTGTCATCTATGCATTCCAACATAATTTAATTCAATAGTTCGTATTGAATTAAGAAAAGTTACTTACGCCAATCACAATATAACATCAAATAGACACCAAAAACAGAGGTCTTCGCAATCATTAGCGAAAACCTCTGTTTTGTTGGTGTTTAGTCTTTTTTAAGCTTATCAACGATTTTGTCTTTTATATTTTTATCATCTTCTGGATAGGTATCACTAGGATGTTCATCAACATGATACGTACGTTGATGTGTTGCATTACTATCTTCATCATATTCGTATCTAGTGTTCTCATTATAATGATTTTTATTATTGTCATCATGTTCTAATGCTGCTTCTTCAGGTGTTTTACCTTTAATTACACTACGCTGATGAATGATTGCATTGATTTCAGCACCGACAATTATAATAAAACTTGTGATATATAACCATAGTAACAAAATGATGATACCCGCGATACTGCCATATGTTTTAGAATAGTTACCAAAATTTGAAATATACCAACCAAAACCAAATGAACCAGCTAACCAAATAATTGAAGTAAATACTGCACCTGGTAATACTGACTTAAGCTTCGTTTTAACGTTAGGTGCAACCGAATATAACACGATAAATACGATAAATATAATAATGATTGGTAACACAATTCTAATAAGGTTAAAAATCCATTTCACTTGTTCGTCAAATCCAAGTGGACCGAATAGGAAATGACTAATTACAGAACCAAGCGTTGGTAATGCTAGAGCAACTACAAACACAACGCCCATAACTACAGTGAAGACAACACTTAGTAGTTTTAATACGATTCCATTACGGCTATCTTCTACATCGTAAGCAACATTGAAAGAATTCATAATTGCAGTCATTCCATTTGAAGCTGACCAAATTGCTAAAATCAAACCGATAGATAATAAGCCACCACTGGAGTTTTGAGTTATATCACCAATTACACTCTTAATTAGAGTAGATGTTTCAGCGGGTGCATTGCTTAACATATTAGTAATTTGACTCTGCTTAATATTGAAAAATGGTAATAATGTTAATAGGAAAAGCAACATAGGGAACATAGCAAGTACGAAATGGTAAGTCATTTGTGCTGCTAGTCCTGAGGCATCATCTTTTCCTATGCGATAGATGAGATATGATAAGAAATTAGAGTCTTTCTTATATTTTGCAGGTTTATTTAATCTTGATAAGAAGAAAACCTGATCATCTTTTTTAGGTTTCTTAGATTGGAATTGTTGAGGTTCAATATATGTACGATCAACATCAATTTTGGGATTACTTTTATTTTTCTTTTTTGACTCCTCTTGCGCTTCCTTAACAGAATTAAGGTATTTTGAAGAAGAGTGATCCTTTTTCGACATGTGCACTCCTTAACCTTTCTCTATGTAATGTTTTATAAAGTAACTATTAGTATTTATCCAATTATAAAAAAACTAAACAATGATATGCTTTAAAAATGATAATATTATAGAAATTAATTGATTTAAATCTTTCATAGGCTATTTTGATTTAAAATTAAAACAAAGGCAATACTGAAACAATGTAGTTTGGCCAATCATTGTATTATCATTTAATAATGATAACTATGAAAGGCGTACACCAAATTGTTAAGTATTGCCTTATAAAAACAAAATCATCTTAGCGTTGATTTTTTCTATTAACAAATGTTTCTTTCGCATCTTTTAATGAACGTTCTAATTCAGGATTATTACGACGAATTTCTTCAACAACATCTTTCCAGTATAAAACTTCGTCTTTAATCTTGCTGACTTTAGAAGGCTTACGAGTGCGGTTACCATTTTTTGCATCTTTAACTGATTGAACTAAAGCTTGACGTGTAGATTTATCAGCTAAACTAATTGCACCACCAATTACGGCACCAATTAAAATACCAGGAACAAATTTATTTTCCATAAAAAACTACCCCTCTTTCAAATTTGCATCTTTTACGATGTAGTCTATTAAATTATCACAAGATGATAATACCATGTCGTATACACCTTCAAAATTATTCGTGTAGTATGGATCTGGTACATCACTCTCTTCCATATTACTAAATTCTAACAGTTTGAACAATTGTCCCTTAAGATTAGGATTGATAGATTTAATATTATCAACGTTACTTTGATCCATAGCCACAATGTAATCAAAATCATCTGTCGCTTCGAATAATTCACTAATCATGCCATCAAATGGAATATTGTGTTTGTTGAGAATTTTTTGTGTACCTTCATGAGGCGGCTCTCCTAAATTCCAGCTACCAGTACCTCTTGAATGTACTTTAATATCATGAATATTTCTGTCTTTAAGTCTTTGTCGCATGATTGCTTCTGCCATTGGAGAACGACATATATTGCCAAGACAGACAAATGCTACATCTACCATTTTGATTCCTCCAAACTATGTAGTTATATCCCCATTTTATAGCGACTTTAAACAATAAGAAAGCAGATTATATAAAATTCTATTAAAGTTTATTAAATTGTGATACTTTGATAACATAACTATTATTAGAGGTGAACATTGTGGCTATGACAAATGAAGAGAAAGTATTAGCTATTAGAGAGAAGTTAAATATTGTTAATCAAGGATTATTAGATCCTGAAAAATATAAAAATGCAAATGAAGAAGAATTAACAGATATATATGATTTTGTTCAATCAAGAGAAAGATTGTCGCCAAGTGAAGTGACAGCTATTGCTGACGCTTTAGGACAATTGCGACACGACTAGGAGTGGGAATTTTGACTAATTACAAAGAAAAGTTACAACAATACGCTGAACTATTAGTTAAGGTTGGTATGAATGTTCAACCAAAACAGCCAGTATTTATTAGATCATCAGTAGAAACATTAGAATTAACGCATTTAATTGTAGAAGAAGCATATCATTGTGGCGCTTCAGATGTACGTGTTGTATATAGCGATCCAACCTTAAAACGCTTAAAATTTGAAAATGAATCTGTGGAACATTTTGCTAATCATGAGATAAAATCATATGATGTTGAAGCGAGAATGGATTACGTTAAACGTGGCGCTGCTAATTTAGCACTTATTAGTGAAGATCCTGATTTAATGGATGGTATCGATAGCCAAAAATTACAAGCATTTCAACAACAAAACGCACGCGCATTTAAAGGATATATGGAAAGTGTACAAAAAAATCAATTTCCATGGGTCGTAGCTGCTTTTCCATCTAAAGCTTGGGCGAAGAGAGTGTATCCTGAACCATCTGTAGAAGAAGCATATATTAAGTTTATTGACGAGGTATTCGATATTGTGCGAATTGATGGTAACGATCCAGTTGAAAATTGGCGTCAACACATCGCTAATTTAAGTGTTTACGCTCAAAAGTTACAACAAAAAAATTACCATGCGTTGCATTATGTATCTGAAGGTACTGATTTAACAGTAGGTTTAGCGAAAAATCATATCTGGGAAGATGCTACAAGTTATGTTAACGGCAAGGAACAAGCTTTTATTGCTAATATACCAACTGAAGAAGTATTTACAGCACCAGATCGAAATAGAGTAGATGGATATGTTACTAATAAATTGCCTTTAAGTTATAATGGCACAATTATCGATCAATTTAAATTGATGTTTAAAGATGGAGAGATTATTGATTTTTCAGCTGAAAAAGGTGAAGCGGTATTGAAAGATTTAATCAATACTGATGAAGGTTCAAGAAGATTAGGTGAAGTAGCATTAGTACCTGATGATTCACCGATATCAAATCGTAATACCATTTTTTACAATACTTTATTTGATGAAAATGCAGCATGTCATTTAGCGATTGGATCTGCTTACGCCTTTAATATTCAAGGTGGAACGGAAATGACTGTTGAGGAAAAGATTGCAAGCGGATTAAATGATTCAAATGTACATGTCGATTTCATGATTGGTAGTAGTGATTTGACTATTTATGGCATATTCGAAGATGGTTCAAAAGAACTAGTATTTGAAAATGGAAATTGGGCATCAACATTTTAATAAATGTTATTTTGAGGTGCTGAGTAGGAAATGAAACATGTATTTAAAGGTCAAATACGTGATTAAAGTATAGATTGGGAGATAAAATAATGACAAATCAGGACAGACCAATGAAATCTATGTCAGAATCAAAATGTTATAAAAATAGACAAGTTTTCCCTCAAGATACGAATCACCATCATACAATGTTTGGTGGTACATTGATGGCTAATATTGATGAAATTGCAGCAATCACAGCTATGAAACATGCTGGTGCGCAAGTAGTTACCGCATCTACAGACTCAGTAGATTTCTTAAAGCCGATTAAAACAGGGGACATATTACAATACGTAGCGATGGTTTCATACGCTGGGACAAGTTCGATGGAAGTGGTCGTTCAAATTAGAATTGACGATGTATTTAATAACAAGCATGATTTAGCTGCATTAAGTTACTTAACATTTGTTGCGTTAGATGATGAAGGCAAACCTAAACATGTACCTGGAGTATATCCAGAAGATGATGTTGAAAAATGGTTTTATGATACAGCACCACAACGTGTTGAGCGAAGAAAAGCACGTCGCATTGAAAGTAAACAAACAATTGAATATTTAGCTCAAGTGCAACATATTAGAGACTAAAAATATAAAGACAGATTGTTAAGGATGAATTGAACTGTTATGTTCGAATATTCCACCTACAATCTGTCTTTTTGATTATGCACGTTTATGCTTTTAGTTAAAATTTAACCCTTTTATTATAGACTATAAGTCCTATTAAATGACCTTTATTATTAAAGTAGAGTACTGCCAGCAATTAATTGTTTTTTATTTTATAATAGCATTAAAATATGCGGAGACTACTTATCGATAAAGTGCTTCTCCGCATAATTAAGCGTTTTTAAAATTGTATAATTTGTGGTTGTTTGTGCATATGACGCTCATTATCTTTAAAATCCATATTCGGATAGTACATATTTTTAACAAGAACATTTGGTCCTAAACAACTAAACTCGGAACAATGACAATTTAATGATTTAGCAAGATCAGAGGATAACCATTTATCAAATACATCTGTTAATTTATCTTTTTGTATATTCGAAATTGTACCTGTTTCATCTCCGAAATCAGTTACGATTACATTACCTGTAAATACATTGACATTTAAACGACTACGGCCATCCGGGTCATTTCTAGTCGTTACATTTTTAGCAGTTCTTAAACGTGATAGTAACTTTTGATCTTCATCATCTTTTAAGCATGGAAACACAGGCAAAGTACCAAATAACATCCAAATATCTTCATCTCTGAAATCCAATATATCATGAATTGTCTTTTTCATTTCCGCTAGAGTTAACACATTTAATTGACTTGCAAAGTCAGCTGGATACATAGGGTGAATCTCGTGTCTGCTACATTTCATATCATGAACGACTTCTTGATGTATTTTTCGTAAATGTGGTAGCGTACTTTGATTGAGCATTGTTTCCGCAGATACAAACATTCCTTGTTCTGATAATGTACGTGCATTCGAAATCATTTGTTCATATAATTTTAACTTAGCTTTTAACGGTGGTTGCTTCTTCATTGCGCCAAAGCCAACATTTGCGAATTCATCAGTTGTTCCCCAGTTGTGTGAGATATGCATAACATCGATATATTCAGCAATATCTAAATAACGATCTTGAGGCAATGTTAGGTTTGAATTCATTTGTGTATATATACCTCGATGATGTGCATACTTTAATAGAGGTTTAACAACATTTCTAATAGACTTTTTAGAAAACATTGGTTCGCCACCTGTAATTGACATCGTTCGCAGATTTGGAATTTCATCAAGTCTACGATAAATTAAGTCCATATCTAAAGGCTCGGGGTCGACAGTTTGTAAAGTATAACCAACTGCACAGTGGCTACAACGCATATTACAAAGATTTGTAGTTGTAAATTCGATGTTACTTAAAGTTAATTGGCCATGTTCTTTAACATCGTTATATGATTCCCATGGATCATTGTAAATGCTAACAGGTTGCTTCAATTTGACGCTATTCATCGTCTTAAACTTCCTTCTTTCTATTTGGTTCATATCGGTATGATACCACTTCGTATTATCACTCGTAACAAATTATCTCTTAATTTTAGTTAATTGAAAAGGGGATTTTTAAAAGTCAAAATAATTTGAATGTCATAAATATAGCTAAGATTATATCGCTTTAACGCAATTTCTGTTAGGATAATAATGAAAAAGAAAACAAAATAAAAGGAGTTAACTTTTTATGAATGAACAGCAAACAATCGAACAGATAAAAGCGCGTTTAAATAAGTTTATTGAGGATATCGATCATGTAAATCCTGATGAAGTACGTGTTGAAGATATAGATGAATGGATTGGATTGTTAGATCAGCTTGAAGAAAAGGTTAAATTAGTATCTAAGTAAATGCCACATAAGATGTGTTAGAGTTAGATATCGCGATAGTCGCTTAATATTTTTTATATCTTGTATGTTTAATCACTGATTTACTTGTCTATAGTAATTATATCAATGATATATAGAAAGGTGATTTTCAATGACTAAAAAAGTAGCAATTATTCTAGCAAACGAATTTGAAGATATAGAATATTCAAGCCCTAAAGAGGCATTAGAGAATGCAGGCTTTAATACTGTAGTGATTGGAGATACTGCAAATAGTGAAGTTGTTGGTAAACACGGTGAAAAAGTTACTGTCGATGTAGGCATTGCAGAAGCTAAACCAGAAGATTATGATGCATTATTAATTCCTGGAGGATTTTCACCAGATCATTTACGTGGAGATACAGAAGGTCGATATGGCACATTTGCTAAATACTTTACTAAAAATGATGTACCAACATTTGCCATTTGTCATGGGCCACAAATACTAATAGATACAGACGATTTAAAAGGTCGTACGTTAACAGCAGTATTAAATGTACGCAAAGATTTATCAAATGCAGGCGCACATGTAGTTGATGAGTCAGTAGTTGTAGACAACAATATTGTAACAAGTCGAGTACCAGACGATTTAGATGATTTTAATCGAGAAATCGTTAAACAATTACAATAGAAGTATTGTGGTTATCGATTGTTAAAATTTATATATTTTCGTTTGAAATGAAATATGGATTTTAGTTTTAATAAATGAATAACAAATAAAAGGTCGTCTCTATTGGCATTTAATAGGGATGGTCTTTTATTTTTACAAAATATAACAATATTTGACATGATTAATATTTAAAATTGCAATGATTTATCTATAATTTTTTCAAAAAACAAAAAAGTAAGTATGATGGCGTATACGATTGTAAGCCCTTGGACTGATTTTCCCAAAAAGTGTAGCCTATTTGTGATAGTACTGGTAAACTCAAGGTATATACTAAGTGAGTTTTAAAAGAAGGAGCAAACGCATGAAAAGAAGCGATAGGTACTCAAACTCAAATGAACATTTTGAGCATATGAAACACGAACCTCACTATAATACGTATTATCAACCAGTTGGCAAACCGCCGAAAAAGAAAAAAAGTAAACGAATACTATTGAAAATATTATTAACCATTCTAATCATTATCGCATTGTTTATTGGTATCATGTATTTTTTATCTACACGCGATAATGTGGATGAACTAAGAAAAATTGAAAATAAAAGTAGTTTTGTGTCAGCTGATAACATGCCAGAGTATGTTAAAGGTGCCTTTATTTCAATGGAAGATGAACGATTCTACAATCATCATGGATTCGATTTGAAAGGTACAACTAGAGCTTTATTTTCAACGATTAGCGACAGAGATGTGCAAGGTGGTAGTACCATTACACAACAAGTTGTCAAAAATTATTTTTATGATAATGATCGTTCATTTACTAGAAAAGTAAAAGAATTATTTGTAGCTCATCGAGTTGAAAAACAATATAATAAGAACGAAATTTTAAGCTTTTATTTAAATAATATTTACTTTGGGGATAATCAATATACGCTTGAGGGCGCAGCAAACCATTACTTTGGAACAACCGTGAATAAAAATAGTACAACAATGTCTCACATAACAGTTTTACAAAGCGCTATTTTAGCTAGTAAAGTCAATGCACCTAGCGTATATAATATCAATAATATGTCAGAGAATTTTACGCAACGTGTAAGCACGAACTTAGAAAAAATGAAGCAACAAAATTATATCAATGAAACACAATATCAACAGGCTATGTCACAATTAAATCGTTAAATACTTGCATTCATGTGTAAGATGCTTGGAACTATAATGTAGAAGGTTTAATTGAAATGTCATAATGATAAAGTTGAATTGTTTCTGCTTTATAAATTTTACAGATTTGCTTGTAATCACACTTTCATTTTAAAAGATGATAGTGTGATTTTTTGTTAGCATCGAAAAATATTTAAAGTTAAACATTTGCTATAGGAAGTGGCTTATTGAATAATAAAAGAGTATTGTATTAAAACTTGAGAAAGTAAAGGGGTGATCCAGTGCCGAAGATTACTAAAATAGAAGTTCAAAAGAAAAACAAAGAACGTTTTAATCTTTTTTTAGACGAACAATTTGAAATGGGTATAGATATCGATACATTAGTCAAATTTAATTTAAAAAAAGGGCAACAACTTGAAGCTGCTGACATGGCAGAGATTCAAAAGTATGATCATTATCGCATAGGTTTAAACAAAGCAATCCAATATTTATCATATAAAAAGAGAACTGAAAAAGAAGTTATACAATATTTACAAAAAGAAGAGATATCAGAGCAAGCGATTTCTGAAGTGATTGAATATTGTTATCGCGAAAAGTTAATCGACCATCAAGATTATGCGGAAAGTTTAAAGAATACAATGATTCGCACGACAGATAAAGGACCTAAAATTTATCAACAAAAACTATATCAACTTGGTATAGAACCAAATATCATTGAAATGTTTACAGAACTTTATAGAGAACAACAGGAACTTGATGATATTATCCAAATTGCTGAAAAAATATCTAAAACAAAAAAAGGGCCACAAAATAAGGTTAAAGAAAAAGTAATGCAATCTTTAATTCAAAAAGGGTTTGAAATGGAAACCATTCATGCTGTATTGAATGAAATGGATTTTACACAAGATGAAGCGGTTTTAGACGATTTATTACAACGAGATTTAGAAAAAATTTATAATAAAAATCGAAAGAAGTACACGCAACAGAAATTAATTTCAAAAACTATCGAAGGCCTTATGAGAAAAGGATATAAATATGATAAAATTAAAGCTAAATTAGAAGAAAGTGGTATTGCCGATGGAACAGAAGAAATTGAGTGAGATGTCTGAGCCAGAATTAAGACACGAAATACAACTTTATAAAGAGAAAATGAGAAAAGCTGAGATGAATGGTATTTTAAATGAATATGACGTTTATCAAAGTAAAGTAATTGTTGCCGAAAGTTACTTAGTAGACAGAAAAAAGATAGAAATTGGTAAAATTTATAAACTGACTGATGGCAGTAATCAATATTTTAAAGTAGAAAGATTAAAAGGTATTTTTGCGTGGGGGTTTAGATTTAATAGCGACGAACCCGAAGAAGGCTTACCTATAGCGTTATTACAATTATAGAAGGATGAAAATAGATGGGAAGTTCAATTGTTTTAAAGTTACTAAAAGTAACACACTACTATAGGAATAAACAGAATAAGAAATGGTATTTACCTTTTGGATATGATGCTGAAGATATCGATTTAAACAATATTAGTTTACATATTTATCAAGGAGAAGCATTAGGTATAATTGGTGAACCTGAATCTTCCAAAGCGTTGGTAGGTCAATTGTTGGCAGGTGCAATTAAACCTGATAAAGGTAAAGTAGTTTGTACTGAAGATTTGTTCTACGGATATATTGAAGATCAATCGTTAATTCATCAAACTGTTGAAGCTTATACAGCGCAGTTAGTTCAACTATTTCCATATGAAATTAATGATCATAAAGCTGAACAGATTATTCAATATGCACATTTAGGCGATTATAAAACGAAGCCGGTTAACCATATATCGAAAGCGGCATACGCTCAATTACTATTAAGTATTGCACGCTCATCAAAATCAAATATTATTATTTTAAATCATGTTATTGACTATTTAACACCACAATTTATGGAACGTGCGATTGAATTAACAAATGATTATATTGAAAATAATTTAACGATTGTGTCAATTGGTGATGATATTGATAAAATTTCACAAGTGAGTAACTACATAGCTTGGTTTTCACATGGTCAATTAAGAATGGAAGGGTCACTTAAACAAGTTATTCCATCTTTTAAAGAACATGAACGTGATCGATTAAGTCTAAACTCAAAAGAAGAAATTGAAAACTTTGATTTAGATTGGAAAAAGAATCGTACAAGAATACCAGAGATGACCTATAATTTCAAACGTGTTGAGCGCTATAATCATGCAAAACCGCCTAAGTTTTTAGTGCGTTTTTGGACTTTAGCCTCAGGTACCATTTTAGGCTTAGCATTGATGATGTTGCTCATTTTCAATAATATAGGAATTATTTCGATAACAGATTTTACGAATCGTGCTACGATGCAAAATGAAAATAAAGATCCATATGGCGAAAAGTTAGCTTATGGAATTGCTTTTAATGGCAGTGTGGATATGCAAGGGGATAAACAAGTCACAATTCCAAAATATAGTGTAGTTACAATTACTGGCGAAAATAGTAAAAATTATCGTGTTACCGCCGATAATAAGACTTACTATGTTAGTAAAGATAAATTAGAATATTTTAACCCGGCAGGTTTATATCAAACGCATAGTTTTAAAAAATTAGCACCATATATGAAATCAAATTATAGTAATTACTATGCATACTTTAATAGTCAATTACATAAAAAGCATAGTTCAGTTATAAAAACTTTAGTTCCTGATGATGATAACCGTTTCGTTGCATCCGTTACACAACAACCGATACAATTACTTTTCAATGATAATAATCAGTTATACGGTTTTGTTTATCCAATTGTAGATAAAAAAGAATTAAAAGATAAGTTTAATATTAACAATAACATTTGGATTACTAAAGTTGGGAATGGATATTGTATTGCCAATTTGAAAGAAGACAAATGGATTTATATTGAATTGTAGGTGTAAAGATGCTAGATAATATTATTTTATATTTTAAAAACTTACCGCATACTAAAAGGTATGTAACAGAACGTTTAAAACAAAGTTGGAAAAGTTTTCTAATCGTATTAGCTGCATGTTTAATACTTATTATTGCAAGTGAAACGCTATTTTCCTTTAGTCATTTGACCGATGTTAAAGAGGTGCGATGGTTATTTAGAATTATTGCATTGATTGTTTTTGCGGTATTGATGTTCACAATTTATATCTCTTATCATCATTATATGAATGACTTTTTAGTGACTAAGTTATTTAATATTTCCGCAGCGACGCCAGTAGTTATTATGTCTATTTTAAGTTTTATTATGCTAGTCATTTTGACGATGATAAGTGCATTGGTTAAACCAGTAAACTTCGAAACATCATATATAGCGCTATTCTATTTTATTGTGATGGCAACTATTTTTGTAGGATTAATATCCGTTACTTTTGGTCTTATTCGACTGTTAACCGAAAAAATAAATATCATATTTTATGGGATTTGTGTATTGTGTTTCTTATTGTTACCAATTATTTTCATACCAAATCCAAATCATGTATTTATCAATCACATCCTAATGCTGAATCCAATATATTACATTGTTAATGGTATAGCACAATCTATCATATTTGGTATATCAAGTATGGAAAACATTCCATATCATTTTTACTTTATTTTATTCTTATGTTTAATAGCTGCAGTAAATTTCGTATTAGCAAGGTATACGACACACGCAATTTATAATAAAACATCTAAAGTGACACAAACTGATAATCAACAAGATTTTTCAAATGATAGTACAGACGAGGCGGATACTTCTTCATGATGTTTAGCTGACCTGTTGTGTAAATTAATCTGTGAGAATCAGAAACAATTAGAATATCATCTAGATATTGTTTTCCTATACTGATTTTGATATTTCGAGTCATTAAAGGTAGTTTGTTAGCGACAATATAAATTTTAGGTTTTGTAAAAGCATTCATAGTTTTACATTAAAAAACCGGACAGAGTAAAAATCGTTTTGATTTTCATTCTGCCCGGTTGTTCATTTTTTATAGATTAACTTTAGTGAATAATAACTTGAAATTATTTAGCATACAGTTTACGTTGTAACTTATCTTCTGTAAATACCCAGCCAATATAAGAGTGGTCTATGACATTATCATTTGTTACATGTGCAATTGCCACAAATGAATAATGATCATTTTTTAAATAACGCAAATCAATCAAACGAATTTCAGTAGAACCATCTGCTAACGTTGTTGTTTGCCAACGATAGATTGATGAAAAGTCATTTTTTATAGATTAACTTTAGTGAATAATAACTTGAAATTATTTAGCATACAGTTTACGTTGTAACTTATCTTCTGTAAATACCCAGCCAATATAAGAGTGGTCTATGACATTATCATTTGTTACATGTGCAATTGCCACAAATGAATAATGATCATTTTTTAAATAACGCAAATCAATCAAACGAATTTCAGTAGAACCATCTGCTAACGTTGTTGTTTGCCAACGATAGATTGATGAAAAGTTTAAAAAAGTACGTATATCTTTATTACCTTTGACTTTCCATAAAATGGAGTCTGTTGATAATGTTTGACGTTCCACTTTATCACTAAACACCACATTCCTACCATATGCTTTTCCAACATAGTCATGTGCATCAGTTTGTATCGCGACACGCCATTCCATAAATTTTATTGTTGGCGCAACAAATACTTTAACAGGGTGATGCTCTTGTTGAATTGCTTTTAAAGCTTGTTGCTTAATTACGGCTCTCATTTTAAAACGAATCATGTAATAAATGATTAGTAAAGCGATTATAGGAAAGAAGACTGCAAATGGATGCAAGCCTATAACCCATAATACAATACCAATACAAAGAACTGTGAAAATAATAGGGTCAAATGTGTTAATCACACTTAATTGAATCCATTTGTTTGTGATAGGTCTAAGCGCTTGTGTACCATAAGAATTGAATATATCTACAAAGACATGTAAAAATACTGCGAGCTGAGCCCACATCCATACATGAAATGGGTTGGTTCCACTAAAGAACGTGAATATTAAAAATGTAATTAAAATTGGCCATAGTATTGTGAAAGGGATGGAATGCGTGATACCTCTATGATGCGAAATATATGTTGCATTGTCCTTTAATTTAAGAACAGTATCCCCATCAGGAATTAATGAACCAACGATAAGGGTTGTAGCTGTTGCACCAAACGTAGAAGCCATTGCTGGATCTTGAGTTGCAAGTGCTGTAAGGCCCACCCCAATTGCGATATGTGTTGCAGTGTCCATATCAGTTCACTCATTTCATAATATTATATATACTATTATAATCCAATTTCGCAAATAACTAAATTAACTTACATACTAACCATGATTTTAATGTACAATAAAAACATTATGAGTAAAGACAATTAATTTTGGTGAGGAAAGGGTTTTATAAATGTATCAGCAGTCTAGTTTTAAAGAAAATTTGATACACTGGTTTGATGAAAATCAAAGAGAAATGCCATGGCGACAAACGACCAATCCGTACTATATTTGGTTAAGTGAGGTCATGTTACAACAGACACAAGTTAAAACAGTTATTGACTATTATCATCGTTTTGTTGAACGATTTCCAACTGTGGAAGTTTTGAGTCAAGCTTCGGAAGATGAAGTGTTAAAGTATTGGGAAGGCTTAGGATATTATAGTAGAGCTCGAAATTTTCATACGGCGATTAAAGAAGTTCATGATAAATATGAAGGCTTAGTTCCCAAAGATCCTGATCAATTTAAAGCGTTAAAAGGTGTTGGCCCATACACACAAGCTGCAGTAATGAGCATTGCATATAATGTACCACTAGCAACTGTAGACGGAAATGTTTTTCGAGTATGGTCTAGATTGAATGATGACTATCGAGATATTAAATTACAATCGACGAGGAAATCGTACGAACAAGAATTATTACCGTATGTTACTACAGAAGCTGGAACGTTTAATCAAGCTATGATGGAATTAGGGGCGTTAATTTGTACACCAAAAAATCCATTATGCTTATTTTGTCCAGTTCAAGAAAACTGTGAGGCATTTGATAAAGGTACATTTGAAAAGTTACCTGTTAAATCTAAAAATGTAAGTAAAAAAGTAATTGAGCAATCCGTCTTTTTAATTAGAAATAATCAAGGTCAATATCTGTTGCAAAAGCGTAGCGAAAAATTATTGCATGGTATGTGGCAATTTCCTATGTTTGAAAGTGAGCATGCTAGACGTAAAATGACTGAAAAAATCGGTCATGACATTCAACCAGTAGAAACACCTATTTTTGAGTTGAAGCATCAATTTACTCATTTAACATGGAAGATTAAAGTATACGCCGTTTCAGGAGCAATTAACATTGAAACATTACCAGATGACATGATTTGGTTTAATTTAAGTGATCGAGACCAATATACATTCCCTGTACCTATGTCAAAGATTTATCAATTTATAAATGGGTAACATTCGATGATTGGTAATATTATCGGAAAACATAGTGACATTAATTTTAAAAATGTATAAATGATATCTTTAAATCTCATAGGATAACAATGTCAAAAAGTTAAAGTGTTGATTTATAAAAGTGATGATTTTATATACTTTAAATGGGACATGTAAATCTCTGTTGTAGTACTTAGCAATATTACCTAGTTTAATTATTAAGTAGTAAAATCTTATTTCGTAAAAATATGTATTTATATAATACTATTTCTGAAATATGCTATAATTTATAATGGTTAAATTAACAGAAGGTGGTGTGGAGTATGGTCAGAGAATCCATACCTAAAGAAGGGGAAAACATTAAAATTCAGAGTTATAAACATGATGGTAAGATTCATCGCGTTTGGTCTGAAACAACAATATTAAAGGGTACTGATCATGTTGTCATTGGTGGCAATGATCATACGTTAGTAACTGAAAGTGACGGAAGAACTTGGATAACACGTGAACCGGCAATTGTTTACTTTCACTCAGAATATTGGTTTAATGTTATCTGCATGTTTAGAGAAGATGGAATTTATTACTATTGCAATTTGTCATCACCATTTGTTTGTGATGAAGAGGCATTAAAATATATAGACTATGATTTAGATATTAAAGTATATCCAAACGGAAAGTATCATTTATTAGATGAAGATGAATATGAGCAACATATGAATCAAATGAATTATCCGCATGATATTGATATTATTTTAAGACGCAACGTGGACATTCTTCAACAATGGATAGAACAGAAGAAGGGCCCATTCGCGCCAGATTTTATCAAAGTTTGGAAAGAACGTTACAAAAAAATTAGACAGTATTAAGCAAATAAAGTGTAAATACTGATTAAATCATTTATATTGACTTAGTGATGTAAAGAAGTATGATAACTTTTGCTGTCGTGTGGGGACACAGTATCCATAGATTAAATTGAATAGAATATAACATACGAATAAGACAACGTATTTAATCACATGAATATGACAGAGGTTGAGATATCTTAATTTTAAAAATGTAAATTGTAAGAAGAATTTACATCTACAAATTATGTATCCAACCTCTATTCATTTTTATGCTTATGAATAGGATAGGGCAATAGATTAGGGGGGATTGTATGATTAAACGATATTTGCAATTTGTTAAGCCATACAAATATCGTATTTTTGCAACGATTATTGTTGGAATAATTAAGTTTGGTATACCAATGCTTATACCACTTTTAATTAAATATGCAATAGATGGCGTGATTAATAACCACGCATTAACGACTGATGAAAAAGTTCATCATTTAACTATTGCCATTGGTATCGCATTATTTATTTTTGTAATAGTGAGACCACCAATTGAATTTATACGTCAATATTTGGCGCAATGGACAAGTAATAAAATATTGTATGATATACGTAAAAAGTTATATAACCATTTACAAGCTTTAAGTGCGAGATTTTATGCTAATAATCAAGTAGGTCAAGTAATATCTAGAGTGATTAATGATGTTGAACAAACAAAAGATTTCATTTTAACCGGGTTAATGAATATTTGGTTAGATTGTATAACAATTATTATTGCACTATCCATAATGTTCTTTTTAGATGTGAAATTGACTTTAGCAGCACTGTTTATCTTCCCATTTTACATTTTAACGGTGTACGTTTTCTTTGGAAGATTAAGAAAATTGACACGTGAAAGATCTCAAGCATTAGCTGAGGTTCAAGGATTCTTGCATGAACGTGTTCAAGGTATTTCAGTCGTTAAAAGTTTTGCGATTGAAGACAATGAAGCGAAAAACTTTGATAAAAAGAATACTAATTTCTTAACACGTGCGTTGAAACATACAAGATGGAATGCCTATTCCTTTGCCGCAATTAATACAGTTACAGATATTGGACCAATTATTGTCATCGGTGTTGGTGCATATCTTGCTATTTCTGGATCAATCACAGTAGGTACACTTGCAGCATTTGTTGGATACTTAGAGTTATTGTTCGGGCCTTTACGTCGTTTAGTCGCATCATTTACAACTTTAACGCAAAGTTTTGCTTCAATGGACCGTGTATTCCAATTAATTGATGAAGATTATGACATCAAAAATGGTGTTGGTGCTCAACCTATTGAAATTAAACAAGGTCGTATTGATATTGATCATGTTAGTTTTCAATATAACGATAACGAAGCTCCAATTTTAAAAGATATTAATTTGAGTATTGAAAAAGGAGAAACAGTTGCTTTCGTAGGTATGAGTGGTGGTGGTAAATCAACATTAATTAACTTAATACCGAGATTTTACGATGTAACTTCTGGGCAAATTTTAATAGATGGTCACAACATTAAAGATTTTTTAACGGGAAGTTTAAGAAATCAAATAGGATTGGTGCAACAGGATAATATTTTATTCTCTGATACAGTTAAGGAAAATATTTTACTTGGTCGTCCAACAGCAACAGATGAAGAAGTAGTTGAAGCGGCGAAAATGGCTAATGCACATGACTTTATTATGAACTTGCCACAGGGATATGACACTGAAGTAGGTGAACGAGGTGTTAAATTATCAGGTGGTCAAAAACAAAGATTATCGATTGCTAGAATATTTTTAAATAATCCGCCAATTCTTATTTTGGATGAAGCAACAAGTGCACTTGATTTAGAAAGTGAATCCATTATTCAAGAAGCATTAGATGTGTTGAGTAAAGATCGAACGACACTTATCGTAGCGCATCGCTTGTCCACTATTACACATGCTGACAAAATTGTCGTAATTGAAAATGGACATATTGTTGAAACAGGTACGCATCGTGAATTGATTGCAAAACAAGGTGCTTACGAGCATTTATATAGCATTCAAAACTTATAAAGTATTAGTTGTTTGACTTCAGTACAATCTTGAAGAGAAAATTTGTAACAGGATGGTGGGGTCATAACATAAGAAAAAGCAGTAAGAGATTTTCTTAATTGAAAATAATCTTACTGCTTTTTTAAATTTAATTTCGAGATTCAATATTACTTTATCTCATTGTGGAATTAATTATAGGAATTTTTTTAATGTTATAAATCAAAGTCTTCTTCAACAATTTCAATGTCTGCATCAGATCTATGATATGTGAAAAAGCTAATTCTTATGCGGTCTAAATGCTCTAAATGGTGTCGATACTCTTCGATGGCTGCAACAATTTGCATAACATTGGCAAACGAATATTCCGTTTGATAAGGATGATTTATTAACTCATGCTGAAATGTAGACAATAAATTTTTTTTCTGCGGATTATCTAACTCATAATCAACATGTGTCACATTATAACGTGCTTTTTTAGAAAGGCTAGCTAAAATTTGCTCGTGAAAAGCAGTTAATGAATCTAAATCTAATTTGATTTGTAATAGGAAATTGTTATTAAGTAAATATAAGTCGTTTTGATAACGCGACAATTTGTTTAATACTTCATAAGCTTGTCTAGTCGTCTGAACTACTTCTCTGAAAAGTATTTTCTTTCTATTCTGTTGGTGAATATGTTTTTTTGTAATAGGACGTTCTTCGCTATAGTAATCATAAATTTTCTCTAACTTTTCGACACGTTGTTTTAAATTATGACTATCTTGTTTAATATTATTAAACTCCGTCGTATCATTTAATACTAATTTAAACCACATAAAAATATCTGAGGATATATTTAATGAATTATAGTAAATTTTTGTTTCAAATTTAGGTGGTAGAAACACAAAGTTAACTAGAGATGAACTTATGACACCAATCATTACAAGTACAAACCTGTAAAAGGCGGTAATATAGAAAGAACCGGTATGTTGTCCCATAATGATTAATGCTGTTACACTCGCCAAAGTAGCAACATGTGCTAAATTAAATTTAAATAAAATAGCAATAAGTACTATGACGGTAACACCCATAATGATAAAATTATCACTAAAAATTGTTACCATTGTAACAGAAAGTATGGCACCTATAATGTTACCTAATGCCTGATCAGAAACTGTTTTAAATGAACGATAAATACTAGGTTGCATTGCAACAACAGCACTGACACCAGCTAAGGCTTTC
This sequence comes from Staphylococcus sp. EG-SA-14, assembly GCF_017151935.1. Classification (NCBI taxonomy): domain Bacteria; kingdom Bacillati; phylum Bacillota; class Bacilli; order Caryophanales; family Staphylococcaceae; genus Staphylococcus; species Staphylococcus sp. EG-SA-14. The sequence goes on from NZ_JACVZM010000024.1 coordinate 35,071, forward strand.
AGACCAACATCATCCGGTAGTAAAGAAGCGATAGACATAGCTAAAATAATGGCTATACCAGTTTTAAAAATCCGAGCTCCTAGTCTCAAAAATAATGACGCCCCTTTTAAGTTTATTGAATATCTAATATTCGTATTCATTACTGTTATACACTTACTAGTTACAAAATTCAAGCTTATTTATAGTTGTTAAAATAAATCATACATAATACTGATAGCGATGTAAAACTTTAGTCAGAGATTAAAAGAGTATAAATTTGTAAAATAAAAACTCACATAGTGACATATCAAGTTAAACGTTAATAGTTAACGATATAAAATGAATCTACTATGTGAGCATTTGTTTTATTTTAATTCAATTAAAAATATACTTCCTTAAAAGTTATTTCATTTGACTAAAAGCATAGTCTGCAGCTTTTAAAGTTTGTTGAATATCTTCTTCTGTATGTTCAGTTGTTAAGAACCAAGCTTCAAACTTAGAAGGTGCTAAATTGATACCTTGATTTAACATTAATTTGAAAAATTTACCGAACGCTTCGCCGTCAGAATGTTCAACTTGATCATAATGTGTGACTTTTTCATCTGTAAAGTACAATGTTAAAGATCCATAAATACGATTAATTGTAGCTGTGATATTATGTTTTTCGATTAATTTAAGTAAACCTTCTTCTAGTTGTTGGCCTAAGCTGTCTAATTTTTCATAAACACCGTCTTGTTCTAGTACTTCGAGTAATGCAATACCTGCTTTCATAGATAACGGGTTACCAGCCATTGTACCAGCTTGATATGCAGGTCCTAGAGGTGCTACTTGTTCCATAATATCTTGACGTCCACCATAGCCTCCAATTGGTAAACCACCGCCAACAATTTTACCAAATGCAGTTAAATCAGGGATAACACCTAATAAATCTTGAGCGGCACCGTAATGGAAACGGAATGCAGTAATTACTTCATCATAAATCACTAGTGTCCCATTGTTATGCGAAATTTCATTAACCTCTTCTAAAAATCCAGGTTGAGGCATTACCATTCCAAAGTTACCAACAATTGGTTCTACTAATACTGCGGCAATTTCATCACCCCAAAATTCAATTGCTTCTTTATAGGCGTTAATATCATTGAAAGGTACAGTAATGACTTCACGTGCGACGCTTTCTGGAACACCAGCTGAGTCTGGAGAACCGAGCTGAGATGGGCCGCTACCTGCTGCAACCAATACTAAATCAGAATGGCCATGATAAGATCCAGCAAATTTTATAATTTTATTTCTTTTAGTATATGCACGTGCAACACGAATTGTTGTCATGACTGCTTCTGTTCCAGAATTTACAAAGCGAATTTTCTCAAGAGATGGAATTGCATCACGTAATTTTTTGCTGAATTCAATTTCTAATTCAGTCGGTGTACCAAATAAAACACCTTTAGCAGCTTGTTCTTGAATTGCTTTAGTAATATGAGGATGTGCATGCCCCGTAATAATTGGACCGTATGCTTGAAGGTAATCAATAAATTTATTGCCATCGACATCATATAAATATGCACCGTGTCCTTCTTTCATAACAACAGGTGCACCGCCTCCTACAGCTTTATAAGAACGAGAAGGGGAATTGACACCGCCTAGAATATATTCGTTTGAAAGTTGTTGTAAACGTTCACTTTCACTAAAATTCATTTATATCAACCTCTTTTAATTTAATATTTTCATCTAATATCGTATCATAAAATTATTATAATGAAGAAAAAGGTGATTATATGTTGCAAAAAGGAGAACAATTTCCAATATTTAAATTAGAAAATCAAGACGGAACTGTCATTACAAATGATACATTAAAAGGTAAAAAGGCGATTATATATTTTTATCCTAGAGATAATACACCTACTTGTACCACAGAAGCTTGTGACTTTAGAGACAATTTAGAAATGTTCAATGATTTAGATGTTGCAGTATATGGTATAAGCGGTGATTCAAAGAAAAAACACCAAAATTTTATTGAGAAACACGGATTGAATTTCGATTTATTAGTAGATGAAGATTTTAAATTAGCTAAAGAAACTGGCGTATATCAGTTAAAAAAATCATTTGGCAAAGAAAGTATGGGCATTGTAAGAACGACTTTTATAATAGATGAACAAGGTAAAGTATTAGATGTTATCGAGAAGGTTAAGGTTAAAACACAAATAGAAGAACTTAAAAACATTTTGGGGTGACATATATGAAAGTTGTTGGGTTAAATCGTATGCGTGAAGTTGAAACTGAATTACAACAACGCTTTTCAGATTTAGATTTTAAATTTTATAAAAAAGCATCAGAAATACCTGAGAGCGACTTGGCTGATTTAGATATATTAGTTGGTTATGATGGCGGTATCAATGAGGCATTTTTACGACGTTGCCCGAATTTAAAATGGATTGCATGGTTTGCAACGGGTGTAAATACATTGCCGTTAGATTATATTGCAGATCACGGCATACTTTTAACTAATGGAAAAGGTGTTCAAGCTAAACAATTATCTGAATACATTTTAGCTTTCATTTTAGATGATTATAAAAAGATGAAACTATCATATGATAACCAACGACAACATATATATGATTCGAAAATAACTGGTAAACGCCTATCAGGACAAACAGTTTTATTTTTAGGTACAGGTGCAATTGCTACTAGAACTGCGAAGTTAGCAAAGGCTTTTAATATGAATTTAATTGGTCTGAGCAAGTCAGGTCAGAACAAAGATGAGTTTGACGAGATATATACTATCGAATCACTTGAAAGCACATTACCAAATGCTGACATTATTATAAATGCTTTACCAGAAACGCAAGAAACGATTCATTTACTAAAGAAAAAACATTTTGAATTAATGAAAGATGAAGCACTTTTTATAAATATAGGACGAGGTAGCATAGTTAAAGAAGCGCTCTTAATAGAAGTATTAAAAAGTAAAGTTATTCGACATGCATATTTAGATGTGTTTGAAAATGAACCTTTGAAACCTAATCATGAATTATATGAATTGGATAATGTAACTATAACAGCGCATATAACTGGTAATGATTATGAAGCAAAGTATGACTTATTAGATATTTTTAAAAACAATCTAGTTAATTTTCTCAATAAGAATGGTCTAATTGAGAATGAAGTTGATGCTAAAAAAGGCTATTAAATGAAATCATCATGTAAATATTGACACGCGCGCAATACTACAGTTATATTTATAGTAAGTAATAATAATTATTATATAAGAAAGATGGTGATATAGATGAGTGTTGAAATAGAATCAATTGAACATGAACTAGAAGAATCAATTGCATCATTGCGACAAGCAGGCGTAAGAATTACACCTCAAAGACAAGCAATATTACGTTATTTAATTTCTTCACATACTCATCCAACAGCTGATGAAATTTATCAAGCACTTTCACCTGATTTTCCAAATATAAGTGTTGCGACAATATATAATAACTTAAGAGTGTTTAAAGATATTGGAATTGTAAAAGAATTAACATATGGAGACTCATCAAGTCGATTCGACTTTAATACACATAATCATTATCATATTATATGTGAACAATGTGGTAAGATTGTTGATTTTCAATATCCACAGTTAAATGAAATTGAAAGATTAGCTCAGCATATGACTGACTTTGACGTAACACATCATCGAATGGAAATTTATGGAGTTTGTAAAGAATGCCAAGATAAATAATTTAACTTTGGTAGTATGACAAATTAAAAAAGCGTTAGCTTACTTCATATAAGTAAGCGTAATATTTAAGAAGTTAAACGACATGAAAGTTGTTTAACTTTTTTTTATGCTTATTCTGAAAAATATTTAAATTGAAGAAAAGAATATTCTAACTACGGAAGTGGTATTAACTAATAACTAGTATCCTTTATAAATAAACATAAAAATATTCAAACGAAGGTCTACTAAATAACTATCCATAAAGTGAGTATAAGTTTGTTTGTAAAACTGAAGTAAAAAGCATAAGGAATTACACTTTAAATACATATAGTACTTACGAATAGAAAATAATCCCTTCAACAGTAATTTTTAAACAAAAATAAGTGTTGTTTTATGTTGACTCTACTAGAATAACTTGATATTATATAAAAGTCGTCAAACGGCACTAATATTTAAAAAACAAATGTTTTAAGTTGTTGATTTAAAATATTAATAAAGTGTAAATTTGACTATTGAAATTCGAACAAATACATAATAAAATAATATTTGTTGAATTAATTGAGTTAGGAAATTTATTTTTTAGAAATAAAATAATTAAAAATAATTCTTGACTTACAAAAACTTACGAGTTATAATTAAATCTTGTAAGTGACAAACGAACATTGAAAACTGAATGACAATATGTCAACGTTAATTCCAAAAACGTAACTATAAGTTACAAACATTATTTAGTATTTATGAGCTAATCAAACATCATAATTTTTATGGAGAGTTTGATCCTGGC
>NZ_JACVZM010000025.1:0-38961 GCF_017151935.1 Staphylococcus sp. EG-SA-14
TTTTTTATGTCTAAAACGTCAAAATAAAAAGCAAACACAAAGAAAAATGGCTTGGCGAAGTGAAAACGTTTGAATCTGACGAAACGAGAAAAGAGCGCAACGAGTTTAGTAGAGCTAAATGAGTAAGTGAGAGCCGAAGAAGAGGAAAGAAGCAAGCGATTGTCACAAGTCAAGAAAGGTCTTTAGCGGCGATGGTAGCTAACTTACGTTCCGCTAGAGTAGAACGTTGCTAGACAAGAAATGAATGCGATGAGCCGCATTGAGTGTGAAATTGATATTTTAATAATGTGCACTTTTGATTATTTAAATCTGTGACTAGAAGTATAAGTGAAGACATTCAGAAGTATTATAAAAAGTGAACAGCAGTAAGATAGTTTTTAATCATAAATCATCTTACTGCTGTTTTTAGATTTTATGTCTAATATCTTTTAAATCGAAGTACAAAAAGGAAATTAATTATTATACAATAGACAAGCTATTGCATAAGTAACACTAACTTTTGTCAAAGAAGTGTTACTATATAATTAATACTTTTGAAAGTAACTAATTCCAAAACAGTGTAAATAAAGGAAGCGTATATCATGAAGCAACCTATTTTAAATAAATTAGAAAGTTTAAATCAAGAAGAAGCGATTTCTTTGCATGTTCCGGGTCATAAAAATATGACTATCGGTCATTTATCTCAATTATCAATGACAATGGATAAAACTGAAATACCTGGATTAGATGATTTACATCATCCTGAAGAAGTCATTTTGGAAAGTATGAAGCAGGTGGAGAAACATTCAGATTATGATGCTTATTTCTTAGTGAATGGCACCACTTCAGGAATATTATCTGTCATCCAGTCTTTTTCACAGAAAAAAGGCGATATCTTAATGGCAAGAAATGTACATAAATCTGTGTTACATGCGCTCGATATTAGCCAACAAGAAGGGCATTTTATTGAAACGCATCAAAGTCCGTTAACGAATCATTATAATAAAGTTAATTTAAGCCGTTTGAATAATGACGGTCACAAACTTGCTGTGTTGACTTATCCTAACTATTACGGTGAAACATTTAATGTAGAAGAGGTTATCAAATCTTTGCACCAATTAAATATTCCTGTACTCATTGACGAAGCACACGGCGCGCACTTTGGATTGCAAGGATTTCCAGATTCTACATTAAATTATCAAGCTGACTATGTTGTTCAATCTTTTCATAAAACGTTACCAGCTTTAACGATGGGCTCGGTACTTTATATTCATAAAAATGCACCTTATAGAGAAACTATTATAGAATATCTAAGCTACTTCCAAACATCTAGTCCTTCGTATTTGATTATGGCTAGTTTAGAGTCAGCTGCCGAGTTCTATAAAACATATGATAGTACCGTGTTTTTTGATAAGAGAGCGCAATTAATCGAATGTTTGGAGAAGAAGGGTTTTGAAATGCTTCAAGTTGATGATCCGTTGAAGTTGCTAATAAAATATGAAGGTTTTACAGGTCATGATATTCAAAATTGGTTTATGAATGCACATATCTATTTAGAATTAGCGGACGACTATCAAGCATTAGCGATATTGCCGTTATGGCATCATGATGATACGTATTTATTTGATTCGCTTTTACGTAAAATTGAAGATATGATTTTACCGAAAAAATCAGTTTCTAAAGTTAAACAAACACAACTTTTAACAACTGAAGGTAACTATAAACCAAAACGCTTTGAATATGTTACTTGGTGTGATTTGAAAAAGGCAAAAGGTAAAGTTCTGGCGCGACATATTGTCCCGTATCCGCCAGGGATTCCTATTATTTTCAAAGGAGAAACAATAACTGAAAATATGATAGAATTGGTAAATGAATATCTGGAAACTGGAATGATAGTTGAAGGAATTAAAAATAATAAAATTTTAGTTGAGGATGAATAAAATGTCAGCTTTTATAACTTTTGAGGGCCCAGAAGGCTCTGGAAAAACAACTGTAATTAATGAAGTTTACCATAGATTAGTAAAAGATTATGATGTCATTATGACTAGAGAACCAGGTGGTGTTCCTACTGGTGAAGAAATACGTAAAATTGTATTAGAAGGCAATGATATGGACATTAGAACTGAAGCAATGTTATTTGCTGCATCTAGAAGAGAACATCTTGTATTAAAGGTCATACCAGCTTTAAAAGAAGGTAAGGTTGTGTTGTGTGATCGCTATATCGATAGTTCATTAGCTTATCAAGGTTATGCTAGAGGGATTGGCGTTGAAGAAGTAAGAGCATTAAACGAATTTGCAATAAATGGATTATATCCAGACTTGACGATTTATTTAAATGTTAGTGCTGAAGTAGGTCGCGAACGTATTATTAAAAATTCAAGAGATCAAAATAGATTAGATCAAGAAGATTTAAAGTTTCACGAAAAAGTAATTGAAGGTTACCAAGAAATCATTCATAATGAATCACAACGGTTCAAAAGCGTTAATGCAGATCAACCTCTTGAAAATGTTGTTGAAGACACGTATCAAACTATCATCAAATATTTAGAAAAGATATGATATAATTGTTAGAAGAGGTGTTATAAAATGAAAATGATTATAGCGATCGTACAAGATCAAGATAGTCAGGAACTTGCAGATCAACTTGTTAAAAATAACTTTAGAGCAACAAAATTGGCAACAACAGGTGGGTTTTTAAGAGCGGGTAATACAACATTCTTATGTGGTGTCAATGATGACCGTGTAGATGAAATATTGTCTGTGATTAATCAAACGTGTGGTAATAGAGAACAGTTGGTTTCACCTATTACACCTATGGGAGGCAGTGCGGATTCGTACATTCCATATCCAGTTGAAGTTGAAGTTGGCGGTGCTACTGTATTTGTTATGCCAGTTGATGCATTCCATCAATTTTAATTCTATAATACAATCATCAATTAGAGATACTTAAAATAGTGTATTAATAAGTTATTAACAATTTTGGGTTGCTTGACTGCGACTAGTTCAGATGCCAATAGATTTGATTTTTGTGGTTCTAAAAATAATCACAAATCATGGTCGCTATTGTTGCAGTAATTAGTTGCTCTTTGGCAACCTTTTTATATAAAAGCAAAAGGGAGTTTGTAATGAATGGATGAACAGCAACAATTGACGAATGCATATCATTCAAATAAATTATCGCATGCCTATTTATTTGAAGGTGATGATGCACAAACGATGAAACAAGTTGCGATTAATTTTGCAAAGCTTATTTTATGTCAAACAGATAGTCAATGTGAAACAAAGGTTAGTACATATAATCATCCAGACTTTATGTATATATCAACAACTGAGAATTCAATTAAGAAAGAACAAGTTGAACAACTTGTGCGTCATATGAATCAACTTCCTATAGAAAGCACAAATAAAGTGTACATCATTGAAGACTTTGAAAAGTTAACTGTTCAAGGGGAAAACAGTATCTTGAAATTTCTTGAAGAACCACCGGACAATACGATTGCTATTTTATTGTCTACAAAACCTGAGCAAATTTTAGACACAATCCATTCAAGGTGTCAGCATGTGTATTTCAAGCCTATTGATAAAGAAAAGTTTATAAATAGATTAGTTGAACAAAACATGTCTAAGCCAGTAGCTGAAATGATTAGTACTTATACTACGCAAATAGATAATGCAATAGCTTTAAATGAAGAATTTGATTTATTAGCATTAAGGAAATCAGTTATACGTTGGTGTGAATTGTTGCTTACTAACAAGCCAATGGCACTTATAGGTATTATTGATTTATTGAAACAGGCTAAAAATAAAAAACTGCAATCTTTAACTATTGCAGCTGTGAATGGTTTCTTCGAAGATATCATACATACAAAGGTAAATGTAGAGGATAAACAAATATATAGTGATTTAAAAAATGATATTGATCAATATGCGCAAAAGTTGTCGTTTAATCAATTAATTTTGATGTTTGATCAACTGACGGAAGCACATAAGAAATTGAATCAAAATGTAAATCCAACGCTTGTATTTGAACAAATCGTAATTAAGGGTGTGAGTTAGATGCCAAATGTAATAGGTGTTCAGTTTCAAAAAGCGGGAAAATTAGAATATTATACACCTAATGATATACAAGTAGATATAGAAGACTGGGTAGTTGTCGAATCTAAAAGAGGCATAGAGATAGGTATTGTTAAAAATCCATTAATGGATATTGCTGAAGAGGATGTTGTGTTACCTCTTAAAAATATTATTCGCATTGCTGATGACAAAGATATTGATAAATTTAATTGTAATGAACGAGATGCTGAAAATGCATTAATACTATGTAAAGACATTGTAAGAGAACAAGGTTTGGACATGCGTTTAGTCAATTGCGAATATACATTAGATAAATCGAAAGTTATTTTTAATTTTACGGCGGATGATCGTATTGATTTTAGAAAATTAGTAAAAATATTAGCGCAACATTTAAAAACACGTATCGAGTTGAGACAAATTGGTGTAAGGGATGAAGCCAAATTGCTTGGCGGTATCGGACCTTGTGGTAGGTCGTTATGTTGTTCTACATTTTTAGGGGATTTTGAACCAGTATCGATTAAGATGGCTAAGGATCAAAATTTATCATTAAATCCAACTAAAATTTCTGGTGCATGTGGTCGTTTGATGTGTTGTTTAAAATATGAAAATGACTATTATGAGGAAGTACGTGCACAATTACCTGATATTGGTGAAGCAATTGAAACGCCTGATGGTAACGGGAAAGTAGTTGCTTTAAATATATTAGACATTTCTATGCAGGTGAAGCTTGAGGGACATGAACAGCCACTTGAATATAAATTAGAAGAAATAGAAACTATGCATTAAGGAGGCATTATTACATTTGGATCGCAATGAAATATTTGAAAAAATAATGCGTTTAGAAATGAATGTCAATCAACTTTCAAAGGAAACTTCAGAATTAAAGGCACTTGCAGTTGAATTAGTAGAAGAAAATGTAGCGCTTCAACTTGAAAATGATAATTTGAAAAAGGTGTTGGGCAATGATGAACCAACTACTATTGATACTGCGAATTCAAAACCAGCAAAAGCTGTGAAAAAGCCATTACCAAGTAAAGATAATTTGGCTATATTGTATGGAGAAGGATTTCATATTTGTAAAGGCGAATTATTTGGAAAACATCGACATGGTGAAGATTGTCTGTTCTGTTTAGAAGTTTTAAGTGATTAATCAAGCACACTCAAATAGTGTTATAATTATAAATGAATATGGTTTGGATAAGTCTGAGACAATGCATGTTTCAGGCTTTAATTGTGTATAAAGTTTTGGTGATTGCATAAGAGATAGCGGTACTAAATGTTATTATTAAGTGTGCACGCAGTATCATTAGTTGTAAAATGTAGCTGTTAAAAGTCAAAAATACATCGAATGTAGATAGGCATATAATATAAAAAGAGATTTCAATTACTCAATAGAAAAAGGTTGTCTTCATAGGAGTTAAAAATGTTAAAAGAGAATGAACGATTTGATCAACTAATCAAAGAAGATTTTAGTATTATTCAAAATGATGATGTTTTTTCGTTTTCAACGGATGCTTTGTTGTTAGGGCATTTTACAAAACCTAGAACAAAAGATATAGTGTTGGACTTATGTTCAGGCAATGGGGTGATACCCTTGTTATTGTTTGCGAAACATCCACGACATATAGAAGGTGTTGAGATTCAAAAAACACTTGTCGATATGGCGCGACGCACATTTCAATTCAATGATGTTGATGAATATTTAACAATGCATCACATGGATTTGAAAAACGTTACTAAAGTATTTAAACCTTCACAATATACTTTAGTAACGTGTAATCCGCCTTATTTTAAAGAGAATCAGCAACACCAACATCAAAAAGAAGCACATAAGATAGCGAGACATGAGATTATGTGTACACTTGAAGATTGCATGATTGCAGCCCGTCATTTATTAAAAGAAGGTGGCAGGCTAAATATGGTACATCGTGCAGATAGACTAATGGATGTCTTGTTTGAAATGAGAAAAGTGAATATTGAACCTAAGAAAGTCGTTTTTATATATAGTAAAGTAGGAAAATCGGCACAAACGATAGTTGTAGAAGGTAGAAAAGGTGGAAATCAAGGTTTAGAAATCATGCCCCCATTTTATATTTATAATGAAGATGGTAATTATAGCGAAGAAATGAAGGAAGTATATTATGGATAGTCATTTTGTATATATTGTAAAATGTAGTGATGGAAGTTTATATACAGGATACGCTAAAGACGTTAATGCACGTGTTGAAAAACATAACCGAGGTCAAGGAGCCAAATATACGAAAGTAAGACGTCCGGTGCATTTAGTTTATCAAGAAATGTATGAGACAAAGTCTGAAGCATTGAAGCGTGAATATGAAATTAAAACATATACCAGACAAAAGAAATTGCGATTAATTAAGGAGCGATAGTATGGCTGTATTATATTTAGTGGGCACACCAATTGGTAATTTAGCAGATATTACTTATAGAGCTGTTGATGTATTGAAACGTGTTGATATGATTGCTTGTGAAGACACTAGAGTAACTAGTAAGCTGTGTAATCATTATGATATTCCAACTCCATTAAAGTCATATCACGAACATAACAAGGATAAGCAGACTGCTTTTATCATTGAACAGTTAGAATTAGGTCTTGACGTTGCGCTCGTATCTGATGCTGGATTGCCCTTAATTAGTGATCCTGGATACGAATTAGTAGTGGCAGCCAGAGAAGCTAATATTAAAGTAGAGACTGTGCCTGGACCTAATGCTGGGCTGACGGCATTGATGGCTAGTGGATTACCTTCATATGTATATACATTTTTAGGATTTTTGCCACGAAAAGAGAAAGAAAAAAGTGCTGTATTAGAGCAACGTATGCATGAAAATAGCACATTAATTATATACGAATCACCGCATCGTGTGACAGATACATTAAAAACAATTGCAAAGATAGATGCAACACGACAAGTATCACTAGGGCGTGAATTAACTAAGAAGTTCGAACAAATTGTAACTGATGATGTAACACAATTACAAGCATTGATTCAGCAAGGCGATGTACCATTGAAAGGCGAATTCGTTATCTTAATTGAAGGTGCTAAAGCGAACAATGAGATATCGTGGTTTGATGATTTATCTATCAATGAGCATGTTGATCATTATATTCAAACTTCACAGATGAAACCAAAACAAGCTATTAAAAAAGTTGCTGAAGAACGACAACTTAAAACGAATGAAGTATATAATATTTATCATCAAATAAGTTAATCACTTTATCGATTATATGAAATTTTAAACGATTTTATAAACGCAAGCTGTAATTTTAAATGGTAAGTTATCATTTTGCATTGATACTGATAAAATGATGTTGACTATGATAAAAAAATGATGACATCGACGTTTTTTAATGTAAAATAAATACATTGAAAGTAATAAATACCTTAACATTGAATAAGATGAAAATGAGATGACGAGATAAATGTTCGCGTCCGTTGAAATGCATAGAAATCTTAGATATTATTTGAAGTGAGACATTACGAGGAGGAACAGTTATGGCTAAAGAAACATTTTATATAACAACCCCAATATACTATCCTAGTGGGAATTTACATATAGGACATGCATATTCTACAGTGGCTGGAGATGTTATTGCAAGATATAAGAGAATGCAAGGATATGATGTTCGTTATTTGACTGGAACGGATGAACACGGTCAAAAAATTCAAGAAAAAGCTCAAAAAGCTGGTAAGACAGAAATTGAATATTTGGATGAGATGATTGCTGGAATTAAACAATTGTGGGCTAAGCTTGAAATTTCAAATGATGATTTTATCAGAACAACTGAAGAACGTCATAAACATGTCGTTGAGCAAGTGTTTGAACGTTTATTAAAGCAAGGTGATATCTATTTAGGTGAATATGAAGGTTGGTATTCTGTTCCGGATGAAACATACTATACAGAGTCACAATTAGTAGACCCACAATACGAAAACGGTAAAATTATTGGTGGCAAAAGTCCAGATTCTGGACACGAAGTTGAACTAGTTAAAGAAGAAAGTTATTTCTTTAATATTAGTAAATATACAGACCGTTTATTAGAGTTCTATGACCAAAATCCAGATTTTATACAACCACCATCAAGAAAAAATGAAATGATTAACAACTTCATTAAACCAGGACTTGCTGATTTAGCTGTTTCTCGTACATCATTTAACTGGGGTGTCCATGTTCCGTCTAATCCAAAACATGTTGTTTATGTTTGGATTGATGCGTTAGTTAACTATATTTCAGCATTAGGCTATTTATCAGATGATGAGTCACTATTTAACAAATACTGGCCAGCAGATATTCATTTAATGGCTAAGGAAATTGTGCGATTCCACTCAATTATTTGGCCTATTTTATTGATGGCATTAGACTTACCGTTACCTAAAAAAGTCTTTGCACATGGTTGGATTTTGATGAAAGATGGAAAAATGAGTAAATCTAAAGGTAATGTTGTAGACCCTAATATTTTAATTGATCGCTATGGTTTAGATGCTACACGTTATTATCTAATGCGTGAATTACCATTTGGTTCAGATGGCGTATTTACACCTGAAGCATTTGTTGAGCGTACAAATTTCGATCTAGCAAATGACTTAGGTAACTTAGTAAACCGTACGATTTCTATGGTTAATAAGTACTTTGATGGCGAATTACCAGCGTATCAAGGTCCACTTCATGAATTAGATGAAGAAATGGAATCTATGGCTTTAGAAACAGTGAAAAGCTACACTGAAAGCATGGAAAGTTTGCAATTTTCTGTGGCATTATCTACGGTATGGAAGTTTATAAGTAGAACGAATAAGTATATTGACGAAACAACGCCTTGGGTATTAGCTAAGGACGATAGCCAAAAAGATATGTTAGGCAATGTAATGGCTCACTTAGTTGAAAATATTCGTTATGCAGCTGTATTATTACGTCCATTCTTAACACATGCGCCGAAAGAGATTTTTGAACAATTGAACATAAACAATCCTCAATTTATGGAATTTAGTAGTTTAGAGCAATATGGTGTGCTTACTGAGTCAATTATGGTTACTGGGCAACCTAAACCTATTTTCCCAAGATTGGATAGCGAAGCGGAAATTGCATATATCAAAGAATCAATGCAACCGCCTGCTACTGAAGAGGAAAAAGAAGAGATTCCTAGCAAACCTCAAATTGATATTAAAGACTTTGATAAAGTTGAAATTAAGGCAGCAACGATTATTGATGCTGAACATGTTAAGAAGTCAGATAAGCTTTTAAAAATTCAAGTAGACTTAGATTCTGAACAAAGACAAATTGTATCAGGAATTGCCAAATTCTATACACCAGATGATATTATTGGTAAAAAAGTAGCAGTTGTTACTAACCTGAAACCAGCTAAATTAATGGGACAAAAATCTGAAGGTATGATATTATCTGCTGAAAAAGATGGTGTATTAACCTTAGTAAGTTTACCAAGTGCAATTCCAAATGGTGCAGTGATTAAATAACTGTATTTTTAAAAATTAGGAGAGATAATTATGTTAATCGATACACATGTCCATTTAAATGATGAGCAATACGATGATGATTTGAGTGAAGTGATTACACGTGCTAGAGAAGCAGGTGTTGATCGTATGTTTGTAGTTGGTTTTAACAAATCGACAATTGAACGCGCGATGAAATTAATCGATGAGTATGATTTTTTATATGGCATTATCGGTTGGCATCCAGTTGACGCAATTGATTTTACAGAAGAACACTTGGAATGGATTGAATCTTTAGCTCAGCATCCAAAAGTGATTGGTATTGGTGAAATGGGATTAGATTATCACTGGGATAAATCTCCTGCAGATGTTCAAAAGGAAGTTTTTAGAAAGCAAATTGCTTTAGCTAAGCGTTTGAAGTTACCAATTATCATTCATAACCGTGAAGCAACTCAAGACTGTATCGATATCTTATTGGAGGAGCATGCTGAAGAGGTAGGCGGGATTATGCATAGCTTTAGTGGTTCTCCAGAAATTGCAGATATTGTAACTAATAAGCTGAATTTTTATATTTCATTAGGAGGACCTGTGACATTTAAAAATGCTAAACAGCCTAAAGAAGTTGCTAAGCATGTGTCAATGGAGCGTTTGCTAGTTGAAACCGATGCACCGTATCTTTCGCCACATCCGTATAGAGGGAAGCGAAATGAACCGGCGAGAGTAACTTTAGTAGCTGAACAAATTGCTGAATTAAAAGGCTTATCTTATGAAGAAGTGTGCGAACAAACAACTAAAAATGCAGAGAAATTGTTTAATTTAAATTCATAAAGTTAAAAGTGAGAAAGATCACCGCCATAAATGTAAACGATGCTATATTCGTTTAATATGCTATGGTTCTTTCTCACTTTTTTAAATTAAAATATTAATGCAGTTGAATGGATTGAAAAAAGATAGTTTTTAGTATTAAAAACTTTATAGTAGAGAAAGGCGTTTTAAATGAAAATCAATGAGTTTATTGTTGTTGAAGGTCGAGATGATACTGAACGTGTTAAACGAGCTGTAGAATGTGATACGATTGAAACAAATGGCAGTGCAATCAATGAGCAAACTTTGGAAGTAATTAGAAATGCACAACAAAGTCGTGGTGTCATTGTACTGACAGATCCAGATTTTCCTGGAGATAAAATTAGAAGTACAATTACGGAGCATGTAAAAGGTGTTAAACACGCATATATTGATAGAGACAAAGCTAAAAATAAAAGAGGAAAAATCGGTGTTGAACATGCTGAATTAGAAGATATAAAGGAAGCGTTAATGCATGTGAGTTCACCATTTGAAGAAGCATATGAGTCAATTGATAAAACCGTGTTAATTGAGTTAGGACTAATTGTCGGTAAAGATGCTAGACGTCGTCGTGAAATTTTAAGTAGGAAATTACGAATTGGTCACTCAAACGGAAAGCAATTATTGAAGAAGTTAAATGCTTTTGGTTATACGGAAACAGATGTAAGGCAATCTTTAAAAGATGAATAAGGAAGTGAATCAGTTGGATAATAAAGATATTGCAACGCCATCTCGAACACGAGCATTATTAGATAAATATGGATTTAATTTTAAGAAAAGTTTAGGTCAGAACTTTTTAATAGACGTTAATATTATAAATAATATTATCGATGCAAGTAATATTGATGAACGTACTGGTGTTATTGAAATTGGACCTGGTATGGGGTCATTAACTGAACAGTTGGCGAAACACGCTAAAAAAGTATTGGCATTTGAAATAGACCAACGCTTAATACCTGTACTTAAGGACACATTATCACCATATGATAATGTGACAGTGATTAACGAAGATATTTTAAAAGCAAATATTAAAGCAGCAGTTGAAAACCATTTACAAGACTGCGAAAAAATAATGGTTGTTGCAAACCTGCCGTACTATATTACGACGCCAATTTTATTAAATTTAATGCAACAAGATATACCAATTGATGGCTACGTGGTGATGATGCAAAAAGAAGTGGGCGAACGCTTAAATGCTGAAGTAGGTTCAAAAGCATATGGTTCGTTATCAATTGTCGTACAATACTATACAGAGACTAGTAAAGTATTAACGGTACCTAAATCTGTATTTATGCCACCACCTAATGTTGATTCAATAGTTGTAAAACTGATGCAGAGAACTGAACCGTTAGTAACAGTAGATAACGAGGAAGCATTCTTTAAGTTAGCAAAAGCAGCATTTGCACAAAGAAGAAAGACAATTAACAATAACTATCAAAATTATTTTAAAGATGGTAAACAACACAAAGAAGTGATTTTACAATGGTTGGAACAAGCAGGTATTGATCCAAGACGTCGCGGTGAAACGCTATCTATTCAAGATTTTGCTAAATTGTATGAAGAAAAGAAAAAATTCCCTCAATTAGAAAATTAAATGATTGACAAAGCAAAGCACTATTGTTAAAATTTAAATTTTGTTTGACGAAAACGCTGCAAATATGGTATTATGTAACTTGTAGCGAGGTGGAGCAATATGCCAAAATCAATTTTGGACATCAAAAATTCTATTGATTGTCATGTAGGAAATCGTATTGTACTGAAAGCCAATGGAGGCCGTAAGAAAACAATAAAACGTTCTGGAATTTTAAAAGAAACATATCCGTCAGTTTTCATTGTTGAGTTAGATCAAGACAAACACAACTTTGAGAGAGTATCTTATACATACACTGATGTGTTAACTGAAAATGTTCAAGTTTCATTTGAAGAGGATAATCATCACGAATCAATTGCACACTAAATAAGACATATAGAGATGTTAGACGTTTCTTAGTATAAGAAGTAAATATTATGATAATTATTTGAGTGTTGGGCATTATGTTCAATACTCTTTTTATTTACAAAATGTTTAACACTGATGTTTCGCTTATAGATTTTTCAGTAAATGGATACTTGTATTTATAAACACAAATACAAGTAAATACTAAGTAATTAGATGGAGAAAATTACTTTTTTATTAAAAAAACACTAAAAAACAAATTAAAATGTCAAATATTAATTCTCTTTATGTTAAAATCATCATATTAAGATAACGAAAAGAGGGCGGAAAATGATATATGAAACGGCACCAGCCAAAATTAATTTTACGCTCGATACACTTTTTAAAAGAAATGATGGCTATCATGAGATTGAAATGATAATGACAACAGTTGATTTAAATGATCGTTTAACTTTTCATAAAAGAAAAGATCGAAAGATAGTTGTTGAGATTGAACATAATTATGTGCCTTCTAATCATAAAAATCTCGCATATCGTGCAGCGCAACTATTTATTGAGCAATATCAACTAAAGCAAGGTGTAACAATTTCTATCGATAAAGAAATACCTGTTTCTGCTGGCTTAGCTGGAGGTTCGGCTGATGCAGCAGCAACGTTAAGAGGATTGAATCGACTTTTTGATATAGGGGCGAGTTTGGAAGAATTGGCTCTACTAGGCAGTAAAATCGGGACAGATATTCCGTTTTGTATTTATAATAAAACTGCACTATGTACTGGAAGAGGAGAGAAAATCGAGTTTTTAAATAAACCACCTTCAGCTTGGGTGATTCTTGCTAAACCAAACTTAGGCATATCATCACCAGATATATTTAAGTTGATCAATTTAGATAAGCGTTACGACGTACATACGAAAATGTGTTATGAGGCCTTAGAAAATCGAGATTATCAACAATTATGTCAAAGTTTGTCTAATCGATTAGAGCCAATTTCTGTTTCAAAACACCCACAAATCGATAAATTAAAAAATAATATGTTGAAAAGTGGTGCAGATGGTGCGTTAATGAGTGGAAGCGGACCGACTGTGTATGGGCTAGCACGAAAAGAAAGCCAAGCAAAAAATATTTATAATGCAGTTAACGGTTGTTGTAATGAAGTGTACTTAGTTAGACTATTAGGATAGAAGGGTTAAAAAGATGAGATATAAACGAAGCGAGAGAATTGTTTTTATGACGCAATATTTGATGAACCATCCGAATAAATTGATTCCATTAACTTTTTTTGTGAAAAAATTTAAACAGGCGAAGTCTTCAATAAGTGAAGATGTCCAAATTATAAAAAATACATTCCAAAAAGAAAAGTTAGGTACAGTAATTACTACTGCTGGCGCAAGTGGTGGTGTTACGTATAAACCAATGATGAGTAAAGAAGAGGCGACTGAAGTTGTTAATGAGGTCATTACTCTATTAGAAGAGAAAGAACGTTTGTTACCTGGCGGGTATTTATTTTTATCAGATTTGGTAGGTAATCCATCGCTACTAAACAAAGTTGGTAAGTTAATTGCCAGTATTTACATGGAAGAAAAATTAGATGCTGTTGTTACCATTGCGACAAAAGGTATTTCATTGGCAAATGCGGTTGCTAATATTTTAAATTTACCAGTAGTAGTGATTAGAAAAGACAACAAGGTGACTGAAGGTTCTACAGTTTCAATTAATTACGTTTCAGGATCTTCAAGAAAAATAGAGACAATGGTACTTTCGAAGAGAACTTTAGCAGAAAATTCAAATGTTTTAGTTGTCGATGATTTTATGAGGGCTGGTGGCTCTATTAATGGTGTTATGAATTTAATGAATGAGTTTAAAGCCCATGTAAAAGGGGTATCAGTACTTGTAGAATCAAAAGAAGTTAAACAAAGATTGATTGAAGATTATACTTCCTTAGTGAAATTATCTGATGTAGATGAATATAATCAAGAGTTTAACGTAGAACCTGGCAACAGTTTATCTAAGTTTTCATAAAAGGAGTTTTAGTATTATGAAAATCATTAACACAACAAGATTACCGGAAGCACTTGGACCATATTCGCATGCAACAGTTGTGAATGGTATGGTTTATACTTCTGGTCAGATTCCATTGAATGTTGATGGGGAAATCGTAAGCGCTGATGTTCAAGCACAGACAAAACAAGTTTTAGAAAATTTAAAGGTTGTTTTGGAAGAAGCAGGATCTGATTTGAATTCTGTTGCGAAAGCGACCATTTTCATTAAAGATATGAATGATTTCCAAAAAATAAATGAAGTGTATGGTCAATATTTTAATGAACACAAGCCAGCGCGTAGTTGTGTAGAGGTTGCGCGTTTGCCAAAAGATGTGAAAGTAGAAATTGAATTAGTAAGTAAAATTAAGGAATTATAATTTTCGATTAATATGTTTAATCAAGCTTCTAAATAAAACAGAGAGATATATACTATAGGGGGGCTCACTACATGAAAGTGACAGATGTAAGACTTAGAAAAATACAAACAGATGGACGAATGAAAGCACTCGTTTCCATTACATTAGATGAAGCTTTCGTAATTCATGATTTACGTGTAATTGAAGGAAACTCTGGCTTGTTCGTTGCAATGCCAAGTAAACGTACACCAGATGGTGAATTCCGCGACATCGCGCATCCTATTAATTCAGATATGAGACAAGAAATTCAAGATGCAGTGATGAAAGTATATGATGAAACAGATGAAGTAGTACCAGATA
Source organism: Staphylococcus sp. EG-SA-14 (assembly GCF_017151935.1). Classification (NCBI taxonomy): domain Bacteria; kingdom Bacillati; phylum Bacillota; class Bacilli; order Caryophanales; family Staphylococcaceae; genus Staphylococcus; species Staphylococcus sp. EG-SA-14. The sequence goes on from NZ_JACVZM010000025.1 coordinate 15,051, forward strand.
AAAACGCTACATCAGAAGATTCAGAAGAAGCTTAATCAATTTTATATTTAGCGATGTAATACATTTGCAATAAGTTGATTTGATACTGTCGATAAAGCATAAAGCTTTGTCGGCAGTTTTTTTAGTTTGTATTAATGTTTTTTTATTTTTAATGAAAGGCTAATAAATATATACGTTAACAGATTATGATTATATGAAAATTATTGATTCATTGCTGATAAAAATTGTGTTTGAATGATGCTCGTATTTTTGAAGTAAGAAAAAAGTTGTTTTTAAAATTACAACGAATTAAAAACAATGCCTTTTATATGTTGAAAGAGTATTGCAGATTAAATTATAATAATGACGAAGTGTAAAATTTAATGGGGGTTAATGTTCATGCGAAGACACGCGATAATTTTGGCAGCAGGTAAAGGCACAAGAATGAAATCTAAAAAGTATAAAGTGCTACACGAGGTTGCTGGGAAACCTATGGTCGAACATGTATTGGAAAGTGTGAAAGGCTCTGGTGTCGATCAAGTTGTAACCATCGTAGGACATGGTGCTGAAAGTGTAAAAGGACATTTAGGCGAGCGTTCTTTATACAGTTTTCAAGAGGAACAACTCGGTACTGCGCATGCAGTGCAAATGGCGAAATCACACTTAGAAGACAAGGAAGGTACGACGATCGTTGTATGTGGTGACACACCGCTCATCACAAAGGAAACATTAGAAACATTGATTGCGCATCATGAGGATGCTAATGCTCAAGCAACTGTATTATCTGCATCGATTCAACAACCATATGGATACGGAAGAATCGTTCGAAATGCGTCAGGTCGTTTAGAACGCATAGTTGAAGAGAAAGATGCAACGCAAGCTGAAAAGGATATTAATGAAATTAGTTCAGGTATTTTTGCGTTTAATAATAAAACGTTGTTTGAAAAATTAACACAAGTGAAAAATGATAATGCGCAAGGTGAATATTACCTCCCTGATGTATTGTCGTTAATTTTAAATGATGGCGGCATCGTAGAAGTCTATCGTACCAATGATGTTGAAGAAATCATGGGTGTAAATGATCGTGTAATGCTTAGTCAGGCTGAGAAGGCGATGCAACGTCGTACGAATCATTATCACATGCTAAATGGTGTGACAATCATCGATCCTGACAGCACTTATATTGGTCCAGACGTTACAATTGGTAGTGATACAGTCATTGAACCAAGCGTACGAATTAATGGTCGTACAGAAATTGGCGAAGATGTTGTTATTGGTCAGTACTCTGAAATTAACAATAGTACGATTGAAAATGGTGCATGTATTCAACAGTCTGTTGTTAATGATGCTAGCGTAGGAGCGAATACTAAGGTCGGACCGTTTGCGCAATTGAGACCAGGCGCGCAATTAGGTGCAGATGTTAAGGTTGGAAATTTTGTAGAAATTAAAAAAGCAGATCTTAAAGATGGTGCCAAGGTTTCACATTTAAGTTATATTGGCGATGCTGTAATTGGTGAACGTACTAATATTGGTTGCGGAACGATTACAGTTAACTATGATGGTGAAAATAAATTTAAAACTATCGTCGGCAAAGATTCATTTGTAGGTTGCAATGTTAATTTAGTAGCACCTGTAACAATTGGTGATGATGTATTGGTGGCAGCTGGTTCCACAATCACAGATGACGTACCAAATGACAGTTTAGCTGTGGCAAGAGCAAGACAAACAACAAAAGAAGGATATAGGAAATAATCATTTACGTATTTAAAATGACTAGGATAAAAGGATAATCCTATGTAATATTAATGTAATCTTTATGATTTAATGATTCGCATAGTAATGGAGTTACATTTTATATATAATAGTAATTGCGTAAGTAAATAATTGGAGGACTATAAATGTTAAATAATGAATATAAGAATTCGTCATTAAAGATTTTTTCATTGAAAGGAAACGAAGCATTAGCGCAAGAAGTTGCTGACCAAGTAGGAATTGAACTAGGTAAATGTTCAGTTAAACGTTTTAGTGATGGAGAAATTCAAATTAATATCGAAGAGAGTATTCGTGGTTGTGACGTATTTATTATTCAACCAACATCATATCCTGTGAATCTACATTTAATGGAATTATTAATTATGATTGACGCTTGTAAACGTGCTTCTGCAGCAACAATCAATATTGTAGTGCCATATTATGGATATGCAAGACAAGATAGAAAAGCCCGTAGCCGTGAGCCAATCACAGCTAAATTAGTTGCAAACTTAATCGAAACAGCTGGCGCAACTCGTATGATTGCGTTAGACTTACATGCACCACAAATTCAAGGATTCTTTGATATTCCAATTGACCACTTAATGGGTGTGCCAATTCTTGCTAAACATTTCAAAGATGATCCGAATATTAACCCAGAAGAATGTGTCGTTGTTTCACCAGACCATGGCGGTGTTACACGTGCACGTAAATTAGCTGACATTTTAAAAACTCCAATTGCAATTATAGATAAACGTCGTCCTAGACCAAATGTTGCTGAAGTGATGAACATTGTTGGTGAGATTGAAGGACGTACGGCAATTATTATTGACGATATTATTGATACAGCAGGTACAATCACTTTAGCTGCACAAGCATTAAAAGATAAAGGTGCTAAAGAAGTATATGCTTGTTGTACACACCCTGTTTTATCAGGACCGGCTAAAGAACGTATCGAAAATTCTGCTATAAAAGAATTAATCGTAACAAACTCAATTCATTTAGATGAAGACCGCAAACCATCTAACACTAAAGAATTATCTGTTGCTGGTTTAATCGCACAAGCTATCATTCGTGTATACGAAAGAGAATCAGTTAGCGTATTATTTGACTAATATTTAAAAGGCGTTTGACGAACATATTCCAAACGTGTATAATAGTTTCGTTCGTGATTATACGAATAAATAAACACTTGCAAGCAACGATGATGTTGATGGGTAAGTGAGGTGCTCGTTTTGAGCAAAAATGAAAGGTGGAAATGAGAATGGCTTCATTAAAGTCAATCATCCGTCAAGGTAAACAAACACGTTCAGATCTTAAACAATTAAGAAAATCTGGTAAAGTACCAGCAGTAGTATACGGTTACGGTACTAAAAACGTGTCAGTTAAAGTTGATGAAGTAGAATTCATCAAAGTTATCCGTGAAGTAGGTCGTAACGGTGTTATCGAATTAGGCGTTGGTTCTAAAACTATCAAAGTTATGGTTGCAGACTACCAATTCGATCCACTTAAAAACCAAATTACTCACATTGACTTCTTAGCAATCAATATGAGTGAAGAACGTACTGTTGAAGTACCAGTTCAATTAGTTGGTGAAGCAGTAGGCGCTAAAGAAGGCGGCGTAGTTGAACAACCATTATTCAACTTAGAAGTAACTGCTACTCCAGACAATATTCCAGAAGCAATCGAAGTAGACATTACTGAATTAAACATTAACGACAGCTTAACTGTTGCTGATGTTAAAGTAACTGGCGACTTCAAAATCGAAAACGATTCAGCTGAATCAGTAGTAACAGTAGTTGCTCCAACTGAAGAACCAACTGAAGAAGAAATCGAAGCTATGGAAGGCGAACAACAAACTGAAGAACCAGAAGTTGTTGGCGAAAGCAAAGAAGACGAAGAAAAAACTGAAGAGTAATTTTAATCTGTTACATTAAAGTTTTTATACTTTGTTTAACAAGCACTGTGCTTATTTTAATATAAGCATGGTGCTTTTTGTGTTATTATAAAGCTTAATTAAACTTTATTGCTTTGTAATAAAGTTTAATTAATTTTAGTGAGTAAAAGACATTAAACTCAACAATGATACATCATAAAAATTTTAATGTACTCGATTTTAAAATACATACTTACTAAGCTAAAGAATAATGATAATTGATGGCAATGGCGGAAAATAGATGTTGTCATTATAATAATAAATGAAACAATTATGTTGGAGGTAAACACGCATGAAATGTATTGTAGGTCTAGGTAATATAGGTAAACGTTTTGAACTTACAAGACATAATATCGGCTTTGAAGTCGTTGATTATATTTTAGAGAAAAATAATTTTTCATTAGATAAACAAAAGTTTAAAGGTGCATATACAATTGAACGAATGAACGGCGATAAAGTGTTATTTATCGAACCAATGACAATGATGAATTTGTCAGGAGAAGCAGTTGCACCGATTATGGATTATTACAATGTTAATCCAGAAGATTTAATTGTCTTATATGATGATTTAGATTTAGAACAAGGACAAGTTCGCTTAAGACAAAAAGGAAGTGCGGGCGGTCACAATGGTATGAAATCAATTATTAAAATGCTTGGTACAGACCAATTTAAACGTATTCGTATTGGTGTGGGAAGACCAACGAATGGTATGACGGTACCTGATTATGTTTTACAACGCTTTTCAAATGATGAAATGGTAACGATGGAAAAAGTTATCGAACACGCAGCACGCGCAATTGAAAAGTTTGTTGAAACATCACGATTTGACCATGTTATGAATGAATTTAATGGTGAAGTGAAATAATGACAATATTGACAACGCTTATAAAAGAAGATAATCATTTTCAAGACCTTAATCAGGTATTTGGACAAGCAAACACACTAGTAACTGGTCTTTCCCCGTCAGCTAAAGTGACGATGATTGCTGAAAAATATGCACAAAGTAATCAACAGTTATTATTAATTACCAACAATTTATACCAAGCAGATAAATTAGAAACAGATTTACTTCAATTTATAGATGCTGAAGAATTGTATAAGTATCCTGTGCAAGATATTATGACCGAAGAGTTTTCAACACAAAGCCCTCAACTGATGAGTGAACGTATTAGAACTTTAACTGCGTTAGCTCAAGGTAAGAAAGGGTTATTTATCGTTCCTTTAAATGGTTTGAAAAAGTGGTTAACTCCTGTTGAAATGTGGCAAAATCACCAAATGACATTGCGTGTTGGTGAGGATATCGATGTGGACCAATTTCTTAACAAATTAGTTAATATGGGGTACAAACGGGAATCCGTAGTATCGCATATTGGTGAATTCTCATTGCGAGGAGGTATCATCGATATCTTTCCGCTAATTGGGGAACCAATCAGAATTGAGCTATTTGATACCGAAATTGATTCTATTCGGGATTTTGATGTTGAAACGCAGCGTTCCAAAGATAATATTGAAGAAGTCGATATCACAACTGCAAGTGATTATATCATTACTGAAGAAGTAATCAGCCATCTCAAAGAAGAGTTAAAAACTGCATATGAAAATACAAGACCCAAAATAGATAAATCAATGCGCAATGATCTGAAAGAAACGTATGAAAGCTTTAAATTATTCGAAAGTACATACTTTGATCATCAAATACTACGTCGTTTAGTAGCGTTTATGTATGAAACACCTTCGACAATTATTGATTATTTCCAAAAAGATGCAATCATTGCAGTTGATGAATTTAATCGTATTAAAGAAACTGAAGAAAGTTTAACAGTAGAGTCTGATTCGTTTATTAGCAATATTATTGAAAGTGGTAATGGATTTATAGGACAAAGTTTTATAAAATATGATGATTTTGAAACATTGATTGAAGGCTATCCTGTCACTTATTTTTCATTATTCGCTACAACAATGCCGATAAAACTAAATCATATTATTAAATTTTCATGTAAACCTGTCCAACAATTTTATGGGCAATATGACATTATGCGTTCTGAATTTCAACGATATGTTAATCAAAACTATCATATCGTGGTTTTGGTCGAAACCGAAACTAAAGTTGAACGTATGCAAGCGATGTTAAGTGAAATGCATATTCCATCAATAACAAAATTGCATCGCTCAATGTCATCGGGGCAAGCAGTGATTATTGAAGGCAGTTTATCTGAAGGATTTGAACTACCTGATATGGGATTAGTTGTCATTACTGAGCGTGAGCTTTTTAAATCAAAACAGAAAAAGCAACGAAAACGTACGAAAGCTATCTCAAATGCTGAAAAAATTAAGTCTTACCAAGATTTAAATGTGGGAGATTATATTGTTCATGTGCATCATGGTGTTGGTAGATATTTAGGTGTTGAGACGCTCGAAGTGGGGCAAACGCATCGGGATTATATTAAATTGCAATATAAAGGTACGGATCAACTATTTGTTCCAGTAGATCAAATGGATCAAGTTCAAAAATATGTAGCTTCGGAAGATAAGACGCCAAAATTAAATAAACTCGGTGGCAGTGAATGGAAAAAAACAAAAGCTAAAGTTCAACAAAGTGTTGAAGATATTGCTGAAGAGTTGATTGATTTATATAAAGAAAGAGAAATGGCAGAAGGTTATCAATATGGGGAAGACACAGTTGAGCAAACAACATTTGAATTAGATTTTCCATATGAACTTACGCCTGACCAAGCTAAATCTATCGATGAAATTAAAGATGACATGCAAAAATCGCGTCCAATGGATCGCTTGCTATGTGGTGATGTTGGTTATGGTAAAACTGAAGTTGCAGTGAGAGCAGCATTCAAAGCAGTAATGGAAGGAAAGCAAGTTGCATTTTTAGTTCCTACAACTATTTTAGCTCAGCAACATTATGAGACGTTAATTGAGCGTATGCAAGATTTTCCTGTTGAAATTCAATTAATGAGTCGTTTTAGAACGCCTAAAGAGATAAAACAAACTAAGGAAGGACTTAAAACTGGATTTGTTGACATAGTTGTTGGTACACACAAATTACTTAGTAAAGATATACAGTATAAAGATTTAGGGCTGTTGATTGTAGATGAAGAACAACGATTTGGTGTACGCCATAAAGAGCGTATTAAAACATTAAAACATAATGTAGATGTACTAACATTGACTGCAACCCCAATACCTAGAACATTGCATATGAGTATGCTAGGTGTGCGCGATTTGTCAGTGATTGAAACGCCGCCAGAAAATCGTTTCCCAGTTCAAACATATGTATTAGAACAGAACATGAGTTTTATCAAAGAAGCTTTAGAAAGAGAACTATCCCGTGATGGCCAAGTGTTTTATCTTTATAATAAAGTGCAATCCATTTATGAAAAACGAGAACAACTCCAGATGTTAATGCCAGATGCTAACATTGCAGTTGCTCATGGACAAATGACAGAGCGCGATTTAGAAGAAACGATGTTAAGTTTTATCAATAATGAATATGATATTTTAGTAACGACGACGATTATTGAAACAGGTGTCGATGTCCCAAATGCAAATACTTTGATCATTGAAGATGCAGATCGCTTTGGATTGAGTCAGTTGTATCAATTAAGAGGTCGTGTTGGTCGTTCAAGTCGTATTGGTTATGCATACTTCCTACATCCAGCAAATAAGGTACTAACTGAGACTGCAGAAGATCGATTACAAGCGATTAAAGAATTTACGGAGTTAGGCTCAGGATTTAAGATTGCGATGCGTGATTTGAACATTCGTGGTGCTGGTAATTTGTTAGGTAAACAACAGCACGGCTTTATTGATACAGTTGGATTTGATTTGTACAGTCAAATGTTAGAAGAAGCTGTAAATGAAAAACGTGGTATTAAGGAACCAGAATCTGAGGTGCCAGAAGTCGAAGTTGATTTAAACTTGGATGCATATTTGCCAACAGAATATATTGCAAATGAACAAGCTAAAATTGAAATTTATAAAAAGCTACGAAAAACTGAAACATTTGATCAAATTATCGACATTAAAGATGAATTAATTGATCGTTTCAATGATTATCCTGTTGAAGTAGCACGTTTGCTTGATATAGTGGAAATAAAAGTACACGCATTACATTCAGGTATCACGTTGATTAAAGATAAAGGGAAAATAATTGATATTCATTTATCTGTAAAAGCCACTGAAAATATTGATGGCGAAGTGCTGTTCAAAGCAACACAACCTTTAGGTAGAACAATGAAGGTTGGTGTTCAAAATAATGCAATGACAATTACTTTAACGAAACAAAATCAATGGCTTGATAGTTTGAAGTTTTTAGTTAAGTGCATTGAAGAAAGTATGAGAATTAGTGATGAAGCATAAAGAAGCATTTAATGGCGTTGTCGTGTTAACTGCTGCATTAATTGTCATTAAAATTCTGAGTGCTGTATATCGAATTCCATATCAAAATATATTAGGCGATACAGGTTTGTATGCATATCAACAAGTGTATCCAATTGTAGCATTAGGAATGATATTATCGATGAATGCCATTCCTAGTGCAATTACACAAAATATAGGGAAGTATCATAGTGACGAAGCATATACAAAAGCGGTCGCTTATATACAATTAGTTGGTATATTAATATTTATTGCTATTTTTGTGTTTGCGAACAATATTGCACATATGATGGGTGATGGGCATTTAACACCAATGATTCAAGCTGCAAGTTTAAGCTTTATATTTATAGGTATGCTTGGCGTGTTAAGAGGTTATTATCAATCTGCAAATAATATGACAGTTCCGGCTATTTCCCAGGTTATAGAACAAGTTATACGAGTAGGTATTATCATTGTTACTATTGTTATTTTTGTAGACAGAGGTTGGACGATATATGAAGCGGGAACAATTGCTATTTTAGCATCAACGATAGGTTTTTTAGGTTCTTCAATTTATTTAGTAGCGCACCGACCTTTTAAGTTTAAAATGGTAAATAACACTGCAAAGATCGTTTGGAAACAGTTCGCACTTTCGGTTTTGATTTTCGCTATCAGTCAATTAATCGTAATTTTATGGCAAGTGATTGATAGTGTTACTATTATTAAGTCACTTCAAGCGATACGCGTGCCATTCGATGTTGCCATAACTGAAAAAGGAGTCTATGACCGTGGTGCATCATTTATTCAGATGGGATTGATTGTAACTACAACATTTAGTTTTGCGCTCATTCCTCTGTTAAGTGACGCAATCAAAATGAATAATCAGGTACTTATGAATCGTTATGCAAATGCGTCATTAAAGATTACGATTTTAATAAGTGCAGCAGCGGGAATAGGATTAATTAATTTATTGCCTTTAATGAACGGTGTGTTTTTTAAGACGAATGATTTAACCTTAACGTTAAGTGTTTATATGATTACGGTCATTTGTGTATCGTTAATTATGATGGATATGGCATTATTACAAGCGCAACATGCTGTGAGACCTATTTTTGTTGGTATGACGGCAGGATTGGTTATTAAATTTATACTTAATATCATTTTGATTCGTTTAAGTGGCATTATTGGTGCGAGCATTAGTACTGTTGTATCATTAATTATATTCGGTACGATTATCCATATTGCTGTCACGAGAAAATACCACTTACATGCGATGAGACGATTTTTTATCAATGTTGTTTTAGGTATGGTATTTATGTCGATTGTTGTTCAATGCGTGTTAAACATAGTGACAACACACGGTAGAATCACTGGACTCATTGAATTATTATGTGCAGCAGTATTAGGTATCATTGCATTGTTTTTCTATATTTTTAGATTTAATGTTTTGACATATAAAGAGTTAACTTATTTACCATTTGGTTCAAAGTTGTATCAAATTAAGAAAGGAAGACGTTGATGGCACATACCATTACGATTGTTGGCTTAGGAAACTATGGCATTGATGATTTGCCGCTAGGGATATATAAATTTTTAAAGACACAAGATAAAGTTTATGCAAGAACGTTAGATCATCCAGTTATAGAATCATTGCAAGATGAATTAACATTTCAGAGTTTTGACCATGTTTATGAAGCACATGACCAATTTGAAGATGTCTATAATGATATTGTGGCGCAATTGGTTGAAGCTGCTAATGAAAAAGATATTGTCTATGCGGTTCCGGGTCATCCTAGAGTTGCTGAGACAACTACAGTGAAATTACTGGCTTTAGCAAAGGACAATACTGATATAGATGTGAAAGTTTTAGGTGGTAAAAGCTTTATTGATGATGTGTTTGAAGCAGTTAATGTAGATCCAAATGATGGCTTCACACTGTTAGATGCGACATCATTACAAGAAGTAACACTTAATGTTAGAACGCATACATTGATTACACAAGTTTATAGTGCAATGGTTGCTGCTAATTTGAAAATCACTTTAATGGAACGATATCCTGATGATTACCCTGTTCAAATTGTCACTGGTGCACGAAGCGATGGTGCGGATAACGTTGTGACATGCCCATTATATGAATTGGATCATGATGAAAATGCATTCAATAATTTGACGAGTGTATTCGTACCAAAAATCATAACATCGACATATTTGTATCATGACTTTGATTTTGCAACGGAAGTGATTGATACTTTAGTTGATGAAGATAAAGGTTGTCCATGGGATAAAGTGCAAACGCATGAAACGCTTAAGCGTTATTTACTTGAAGAAACATTTGAATTGTTCGAAGCTATTGACAATGAAGATGATTGGCATATGATTGAAGAGCTAGGAGATATTTTATTACAAGTGTTATTGCATACTAGTATTGGTAAAAAAGAAGGGTATATCGACATTAAAGAAGTGATTACAAGTCTTAATGCTAAAATGATTCGTAGACACCCACACATATTTGGTGATGCCAATGCTGAAACTATCGATGACTTAAAAGAAATTTGGTCTAAGGCGAAAGATGCTGAAGGTAAACAGCCAAGAGTTAAATTTGAAAAAGTATTTGCAGAGCATTTTTTAAATTTATATGAGAAGACGAAGGATAAGTCATTTGATGAGGCCTCGTTAAAGCAGTGGCTAGAAAAAGGGGAGAGTAATACATGAGATTAGATAAATATTTAAAAGTATCACGGTTAATAAAGCGACGTACGCTAGCAAAAGAAGTAAGTGATCAAGGTAGAATTACAATAAATGGTAATGTTGCTAAAGCTGGATCGGATGTTAAAGTTGAAGATGTGCTGACGATTCGCTTTGGTCAAAAATTAGTAACAGTTAAAGTAACTGCATTAAATGAACATGCATCTAAAGATAACGCGAAGGGCATGTATGAAATCATTGAAGAGCGTCGACTTGAAGAAGCGTAAATTGGAGGTGACAAGCAATGAAAAATAAAGTAGAACATATAGAAAATCAGTACACGTCGCAAGAGAATAAGAAAAAACAACGTCAAAAAATGAAAATGCGTGTTGTTCGTAGGCGTATTACAGTATTTGCGGGCGTATTACTTGCGATAATTGTTGTTTTATCAATCTTGCTTGTTGTCCAAAAACATCGCAATGATATCGATGCACAGGAGCGAAAAGCGAAAGAAGCACAGTTTCAAAAGCAACAAAATGAAGAAATTGCGTTAAAAGAAAAGTTGAATAATCTGAATGACAAAGATTATATTGAAAAAATTGCGCGTGATGATTATTACTTAAGCAACAAAGGTGAAGTGATTTTTAGGTTGCCAGAAGACAAAGATTCGTCTAGCTCAAAATCTTCGAAAAAATAAATCCAAATTGATTCAAAATTATCCGAGTATAGACATTGTGAAAAAATCCAAACAAGGATATAATAAGGGAAAATCGAATCAAATCGGGAGGATTTATTTAACATATGTCAATCGAAGTTGGAAATAAGCTTAAAGGTAAAGTCACTGGTATTAAAAAGTTTGGTGCATTCGTAGAATTACCTGAAGGAAAAAGTGGTTTAGTTCACATTAGTGAAGTCGCAGATAATTATGTTGAAAACGTAGAAGAGCACCTTTCTGTTGGTGATGAAGTAGACGTAAAAGTATTATCTATTGCTGATGATGGAAAAATTAGTCTTTCAATTAAGAAAGCTAAAGACCGTCCACGTAGACAACATACGAGTAAACCAAGTCATCAAAAACCAGTGCAAAAAGCCGAAGATTTTGAAAAGAAATTAAGCAATTTCTTAAAAGATAGTGAAGATAAATTAACTTCAATCAAACGTCAAACAGAATCTAGACGCGGTGGCAAAGGTTCAAGACGTTAATTAAAATAAATAAAGACTGTTTCGATAAGGAATATATTTAGAATGATGCGTATCGAATAATCGATTGCAGCGTTAGACAATCTAAGACTGTTTCTTAAATAAGGAGCAGTCTCTTTTATTTGTAATGATATAACTAAGACTTATACCATTTTTGAAAATTGTAAAAGTGAGGTGATGTTATGCAGTTAAATAGTAATGGTTGGCATGTTGATGACCATATTGTTGTCGCTGTTTCTACAGGTATTGATAGTATGTGTTTATTGTATCAACTACTAAATGATTATAAAGATAGTTATAGAAAACTAACATGCTTACATGTCAATCATGGCGTTAGGTCAGCTTCAATCGAGGAAGCCAGATTTTTAGAAGTATACTGCGAACGTCATCACATCGATTTACATATCAAAAAGTTAGATTTGTCGCATAGTCTCGACCGAAATAACAGCATTCAGAATGAAGCTCGAATTAAACGTTACGAATGGTTTGATGAAATGATGAATGTATTAGAAGCGGATGTATTGCTAACGGCGCATCATTTGGACGATCAATTAGAAACTATTATGTATCGTATTTTTAATGGGAAATCGACGCGTAATAAACTAGGATTTGATGAGTTATCGAAGCGAAAAGGTTATCAGATTTATCGACCACTTTTAGCTGTCTCTAAAAAAGAAATAAAACAATTCCAAGAGAGATATCATATTCCATATTTTGAAGATGAATCTAATAAAGATAACAAATATGTTAGAAATGATATTCGTAATAGAATTATTCCAGCTATTGATGAAAATAATCAACTTAAAGTATCGCATTTATTAAAATTAAAACAATGGCATGATGAACAATATGATATTTTGCAATATTCAGCTAAACAATTTATTCAAGAATTTGTGAAGTTTGATGAACAGTCAAAATATTTAGAGGTTTCTAGACAAGCTTTTAATAACTTACCAAACTCATTAAAGATGGTTGTGTTGGATTGCCTATTATCAAAGTATTATGAGTTGTTTAATATTAGTGCTAAAACATACGAAGAGTGGTTTAAACAATTTAGTAGTAAGAAAGCACAATTCAGTATTAATCTCACGGATAAATGGATAATTCAAATTGCATATGGTAAATTAATAATAATGGCTAAAAATAATGGCGATACATATTTTAGAGTTCAAACTATTGAAAAGCCAGGTAATTATATTTTTAACAAATATCGATTAGAGATACATTCTAATTTACCAAAATGTTTATTTCCGCTTACAGTGAGAACACGACAAAGTGGCGATACATTTAAACTGAATGGGCGCGATGGTTATAAGAAAGTGAATCGCCTGTTTATAGATTGTAAAGTGCAACAGTGGGTTCGGGATCAAATGCCAATCGTATTGGATAAACAACAGCGCATTATTGCGGTAGGAGATTTATATCAACAACAAACAATAAAACAATGGATTATAATTAGTAAAAATGGAGATGAATAGCGTTATGCATAATGATTTGAAAGAAGTATTGTTAACTGAAGAAGATATTCAAAATATCTGTAAGGAATTGGGAGCACAATTAACAAAGGATTATCAAGGTAAACCATTAGTATGCGTGGGTATCTTAAAAGGCTCAGCAATGTTTATGTCAGATTTAATTAAACGAATTGATACCCATTTATCAATTGATTTCATGGATGTTTCTAGTTATCACGGAGGCACTGAGTCAACTGGTGAAGTTCAAATCATTAAAGATTTAGGTTCTTCTATTGAAAATAAAGACGTATTAATTATTGAAGATATCTTAGAGACTGGTACTACACTTAAGTCAATTACTGAATTATTACAATCTAGAAAAGTTAATTCATTAGAAATAGTTACTTTATTAGATAAACCAAACCGTCGTAAAGCGGACATTGAAGCTAAGTATGTAGGTAAAAAAATACCAGATGAATTTGTTGTTGGTTACGGTTTAGATTATCGTGAATTATACCGAAACTTACCATATATCGGTACGTTAAAACCTGAAGTGTATTCAAATTAATTTTTTAATCAATTTCAGTTATTATTACTATGCGTTTGAGAAATAATAGTGTAGACTCAAAAATATGAAAAATGTATTTCATATATATTTAATTTTAGACAAGACATATGTCTTGAAAAGTTGAAAAATATAGAGATTGATAAAACTAATACGGATGTGAATGACATTGATGTTAAGCTCAATTACTAGCTTATAAAACATGTCATATGTTACAATTTTTGTTAGTTTTATTATGGGAAGTAGGAGGAAATGACGCATGCAGAAAGCTTTTCGCAATGTGCTAGTTATCGTAATAATAGGCGTTATTATTTTTGGTCTATTTTCATATTTAAACGGTAATGGAAATATGCCGAAACAGCTTACATATAATCAATTTACTGAGAAGTTGGAAAAAGGTGACCTTAAAACTTTAGAAATCCAACCACAACAAAATGTCTATATGGTAAGTGGTAAAACGAAAAATGATGAAGACTATTCATCAACTATTTTATATAACAACGAAAAAGAATTACAAAAAATTACTGATGCTGCTAAAAAGCAAAACGGTGTAAAATTAACGATTAAAGAAGAAGAAAAACAAAGTGTCTTTGTGAGTATACTTTCAACATTAATTCCAGTTGTAGTCATAGCGTTATTATTTATTTTCTTCCTAAGCCAAGCACAAGGTGGCGGTAGTGGCGGTCGTATGATGAACTTTGGTAAATCTAAAGCAAAAATGTACGATAATAATAAACGTCGTGTTCGTTTCTCTGATGTAGCAGGGGCAGATGAAGAAAAACAAGAATTAATTGAAATTGTTGATTTCTTGAAAGATAATAAAAAATTCAAAGAAATGGGATCTAGGATTCCTAAAGGTGTCTTACTTGTTGGACCTCCAGGTACTGGTAAAACATTACTTGCTAGAGCGGTTGCAGGTGAAGCTGGCGCACCATTCTTCTCTATTAGTGGTTCAGACTTTGTAGAGATGTTTGTTGGTGTTGGTGCGAGCCGTGTTCGTGACTTATTCGATAATGCTAAGAAAAACGCGCCTTGTATCATCTTTATCGATGAGATTGATGCTGTTGGTCGTCAACGTGGTGCAGGTGTTGGTGGCGGTCATGATGAACGTGAACAAACCCTAAACCAATTATTAGTTGAAATGGATGGTTTCGGTGAAAATGAAGGTATCATTATGATAGCTGCTACAAACCGTCCTGATATCCTTGACCCAGCCTTATTACGTCCAGGTCGTTTTGATAGACAAATTCAAGTTGGTCGTCCAGATGTGAAAGGCCGTGAAGCAATTCTTCATGTTCATGCTAAAAACAAACCACTTGATGAAACGGTTGATTTAAAAGCAATTTCACAACGTACACCTGGTTTCTCAGGTGCTGATTTAGAGAACTTATTAAATGAAGCATCTTTAATTGCTGTACGTGAAGGTAAAAAGAAAATTGACATGAGAGATATCGAAGAGGCAACGGATAGAGTTATAGCCGGACCTGCTAAGAAATCTCGAGTTATTTCTAAGAAAGAACGTAATATTGTTGCTCATCACGAAGCTGGTCATACAATTATCGGTATGGTACTTGATGAGGCAGAAGTAGTGCATAAAGTTACTATTGTTCCACGTGGACAAGCAGGTGGTTATGCAATGATGCTACCTAAACAAGATCGTTTCTTAATGACTGAACAAGAGTTATTAGATAAAATCTGTGGTTTACTTGGTGGACGTGTATCAGAAGATATTAACTTTAACGAAGTATCAACAGGTGCTTCAAATGACTTCGAACGTGCAACACAAATCGCACGCTCAATGGTTACGCAATATGGTATGAGTAAAAAATTAGGACCATTACAGTTCGGTCATAGCAATGGTCAAGTATTCTTAGGTAAAGATATGCAAGGTGAGCCTAATTATTCAAGCCAAATCGCATATGAAATTGATAAAGAAGTTCAACGAATCGTTAAAGAACAATACGAACGTTGTAAACAAATTTTATTAGAGCACAAAGAACAATTAATTTTAATTGCTGAAACATTATTAACAGAAGAAACATTAGTTGCTGAACAAATTCAATCATTATTCTACGAAGGTAAATTACCTGAAATTGATTATGATGCAGCTAAAGTTGTTAAAGATGAAGATTCTGAATTTAATGATGGTAAATTCGGTAAATCTTATGAAGAGATTCGTAAAGAGCAATTAGAAGATGGACAACGTGACGAAAGTGAAGATCGTAAAGAAGAAAAAGATATTGCTGAGGATAAAAAAGAAGCTGATAAATCTGATGAAAAAGATGAACCAGCACATCGACAAGCCCCAAATATCGAAAAACCTTACGATCCAAATCACCCAGACAATAAATAATCGATTATATTCAGTACCTCTTTCTATGATAAAGTTATAGAAAGAGGTACTTTTATCGTTTTTGAAAATACGTATTAGATTTTAAGTCGTTGAATTGTTATAGCAGAAAATAATTGTAAAACAAGTTACTTCATTATTTAGAATGATGGGTGTAGAATAAGTACAATTGTTGCATTTTATGAAGTAAAGTAATTTTTTAAATATAGAGTAATAGAGGAGATTGAAATAATGACACACGATTATATTGTTAAAGCATTAGCATTTGATGGGGAGATTAGGGCTTATGCTGCTTTGACAACTGAAACTGTTCAAGAAGCACAAACGAGACATTATACATGGCCGACAGCATCTGCTGCAATGGGAAGAACAATGACAGCAACAGCTATGATGGGCGCAATGTTGAAAGGTGATCAAAAATTAACTGTCACTGTAGATGGCCAAGGACCTATTGGACGAATTATTGCCGATGCAAATGCTAAAGGCGAGGTGCGTGCTTATGTAGACCATCCACAAACTCATTTTCCATTAAATGAGCAAGGTAAACTTGATGTAAGACGAGCAGTAGGGACAAATGGATCTATTATGGTTGTTAAAGACGTTGGAATGAAAGACTATTTCTCTGGAGCAAGTCCAATTGTTTCAGGAGAACTTGGTGAAGATTTTACTTATTATTATGCTACAAGTGAACAAACACCTTCATCGGTAGGTCTTGGTGTATTGGTAAATCCTGATAATACGATTAAAGCAGCAGGAGGATTTATCATTCAAGTTATGCCAGGTGCCAAAGATGAAACAATTTCAAAATTAGAAAAAGCAATTAGTGAAATGACACCAGTTTCTAAATTAATTGAACAAGGATTAACGCCAGAAGGATTACTAAACGAAATCTTAGGTGAAGACCATGTGCAAATTTTAGAGAAAATGCCTGTTCAATTTGAATGTAATTGTAGTCATGAGAAATTTTTAAATGCTATTAAAGGATTGGGCGAGGCTGAGATTCAAAATATGATTAAAGAAGATCATGGTGCTGAAGCAGTATGTCATTTCTGTGGAAATAAATATAAATATACTGAAGAAGAATTAAACGTGTTGCTAGAAAGTTTAGCGTAATTTAATTTAAATCAATACGCTAAAATGTTTATTTTTAGCGGTTTAGTGAAATGTAGAACTAAATAGTTGTATAATCCTTAGTGATTTTGTTTGCTTTCTAGAATTTATTTGATAAAATAATTCTATATCCGATAAATAAACTAAGATTTCAACAACTAACTAAAAAGGAGTGTTCTTAATGGCACAAAAACCAGTAGATAATATTACTCAAATTATTGGCGGTACACCGGTAGTCAAATTGAGAAATGTAGTAGATGACAATGCAGCAGATGTTTATGTAAAATTGGAATATCAAAATCCAGGTGGTTCTGTAAAGGATAGAATTGCTTTAGCAATGATTGAAAAAGCAGAGCGAGAAGGCAAAATTAAACCTGGCGATACAATTGTAGAACCAACAAGTGGTAATACAGGTATCGGTTTAGCATTTGTATGTGCTGCTAAAGGATATAAAGCAGTATTTACTATGCCCGAAACAATGAGCCAAGAGCGTCGTAATTTATTAAAAGCATACGGTGCGGAATTAGTTTTAACGCCTGGATCAGAAGCGATGAAAGGTGCAATTAAAAAAGCTAAAGAATTGAAAGAAGAACATGGTTACTTCGAGCCACAACAATTTGAAAACCCTGCGAACCCTGAAGTTCATGAGTTAACTACAGGTCCTGAGTTATTACAACAATTTGAAGGGAAAACTATCGATGCGTTCCTAGCTGGTGTTGGTACTGGTGGTACGTTATCTGGTGTAGGTAAAGTTCTGAAAAAAGAATATCCTAACATCGAAATTGTTGCTATAGAGCCTGAGGCTTCTCCAGTATTGAGCGGTGGTGAGCCAGGTCCACATAAATTACAAGGTTTAGGTGCTGGATTTATTCCAGGCACTTTGAATACAGAAATCTATGACAGTATTATTAAAGTAGGAAATGATACAGCGATGGAAATGTCTCGTCGAGTTGCTAAAGAGGAAGGTATTTTAGCAGGTATTTCATCAGGTGCTGCGATTTATGCTGCCATTCAAAAAGCAAAAGAATTAGGAAAAGGTAAAACAGTAGTAACAGTATTGCCGAGTAATGGTGAACGCTACTTATCAACACCTTTATATTCATTCGATGACTAATTAATGTCATTTAAAAGAGTGAGTTATCTTTTTGAGATAACTTGCTCTTTTTTTCTACCATGTATATTTTTAAAAATATGAGCGTTAAATTAAACATTTTTCTGATAAAAATATCCAGTGAATGATAAGATAATAAACGTACATACTAATAACTAGTAAATAGCAGGAGTAAATTTTATTAGAGTTAAACAATACATAATTAAAGGGTGGTTAACATGACTAAAACAAAAATTATGGGCATATTAAACGTCACACCTGATTCATTCTCAGATGGTGGAAAATTTAATAATGTTGAATCAGCTATAAATAGAGTGAAAGCCATGATAGATGAAGGTGCTGACATTATAGATGTTGGAGGTGTTTCAACGAGACCAGGTCATGAAATGGTTTCATTAGAAGAAGAGATGAACAGAGTATTACCTGTTGTTGAAGCTATTGTCGGTTTTGATGTAAAAATTTCAGTCGATACATTTCGAAGTGAGGTTGCTGAAGCATGTTTAAAATTAGGCGTTGATATCATTAATGATCAATGGGCTGGGCTGTATGATCATCATATGTTCCAAATTGTAGCTAAATATGACGCGGAAATTATTTTAATGCATAATGGAAATGGTAATCGTGATGAACCGGTTGTCGAAGAAATGTTAACATCTTTGTTAGCACAAGCACATCAAGCTAAAATAGCTGGTATACCTTCAAATAAAATTTGGCTAGATCCAGGTATAGGTTTCGCTAAAACTAGAAATGAAGAAGCCGAAGTTATGGCAAGACTGGATGAACTTGTTGCAACAGAATATCCAGTTTTATTAGCGACAAGCCGGAAACGTTTCACTAAAGAGATGATGGGTTATGATACAACACCGGTTGAAAGAGATGAAGTAACTGCAGCTACGACTGCATATGGTATTATGAAAGGCGTTAGAGCAGTACGCGTTCATAATGTCGAGTTGAATGCTAAATTAGCTAAAGGTATAGATTTTTTAAAGGAGAATGAAAATGCAAGACACAATCTTTCTTAAAGGTATGCGCTTTTATGGATATCATGGTGCTTTATCAGCTGAAAATGAAATAGGGCAAATTTTCAAAGTGGATGTAACTTTGAAAGTAGACTTAGCTGAAGCTGGGCGTACTGATAATGTTATTGATACAGTTCATTATGGTGAAGTGTTCGAAGAGGTTAAATCAATTATGGAAGGTAAGGCCGTTAATTTACTTGAGCATCTAGCTGAACGTATTGCAAATCGTATAAATTCACAATATAATCGTGTAATGGAAACGAAAGTGAGAATCACTAAAGAAAACCCACCGATTCCGGGTCATTATGATGGAGTAGGTATCGAAATAGTGAGGGAGAATAAATGATTCAAGCATACTTAGGATTAGGTAGTAATATTGGTGATAGAGAAAGCCAGTTAAACGATGCTATAAAGATTTTGAATGAATATGATGGTATTAACGTATCTAATATTTCTCCGATTTATGAAACAGCACCAGTTGGGTATACTGAGCAACCTAACTTTTTAAATTTGTGTGTTGAAATTCAAACAACACTCACAGTATTACAACTGTTGGAATGTTGTTTGAAGACAGAAGAATGTTTACACCGTATTAGAAAGGAACGATGGGGTCCTAGAACTTTAGATGTGGATATTTTGTTGTATGGAGAAGAAATGATAGATTTACCAAAACTGTCGGTGCCACATCCGAGAATGAATGAACGTGCATTTGTTTTAATCCCATTAAATGATATAGCAGCAAATGTCGTAGAACCACGTTCGAAATTGAAAGTGAAAGATTTAGTTTTTGTCGATGACAGTGTAAAGAGATATAAATAATGCATTGTTGAGAACATTCATATTTATTGGGAATAGATGATTGATTATTGGAGATGTTTCCGCATTTTGATTATCTCTAAATGCATTTGATTTCGAATTAGTATATGATGATTTAGTATGTGTTAGAATTAAGTTATTTCATAAAATCAAAGTAAGCAATATTTGATAAATTGCTGTAATTTATTTGGGCTTTTGTTGAAGTTTGTGGAAGATAATTTTTATACATTTACTTAGGGTTGTATTAATGATAATCATATTTTAAATGAATAAGTAATTCATAAACGAAAACAGAAATTGCTTTATTACATTTACAAGCTCTTGTAAAATTAAAAAAGTGATAAAATTGATGTTATGAATATAAGAAAACATGCCACATCATAACTTTAAGGTGTAATGGTTAATGATAAAGTATTAGAAACATCGAAAGAGATGTATGTTGGGCAAAAATGTCTGATATTTTATAAAACTTTAAAGGAAAATGTTTGAGTGTACCAGTTGGAATACTAAAGGATTACAACAAGTTAAAGGAGAGAAAGTTATGTCAGAAGAAATGAATGACCAAATGTTGGTTCGACGTCAAAAATTACAAGAATTATATGATCTTGGTATAGACCCGTTTGGTTCTAAATTTGACCGTTCAGGTTTATCTAGTGATTTGAAAGAAGAGTGGGACCAGTATTCTAAAGAAGAATTGGTAGAAAAAGAAGCGGATAGTCATGTCGCTATAGCTGGACGATTAATGACTAAGCGTGGTAAAGGTAAAGCAGGATTTGCACACGTTCAGGACTTAGCTGGACAAATTCAAATTTACGTTCGTAAAGATCAAGTTGGCGATGACGAATTTGATTTATGGAAAAATGCTGATTTAGGCGATATCGTTGGTGTTGAAGGTGTAATGTTCAAAACAAATACTGGCGAATTATCGGTTAAAGCGAAGAAATTCACGCTACTAACTAAATCATTGCGACCATTACCGGATAAATTCCACGGTTTACAGGATATTGAACAGAGATATCGTCAAAGATATTTAGATTTAATTACGAACGAAGATAGCACTCGTACATTTATTAATCGTAGTAAAATCATTCAAGAAATGCGTAATTATTTAAATAATAAAGGTTTCTTGGAAGTAGAAACACCTATGATGCACCAAATTGCTGGTGGAGCAGCTGCTAGACCATTTGTAACACATCATAATGCATTAGATGCAACGTTATACATGCGTATTGCTATTGAGTTGCATTTAAAACGTTTAATTGTCGGTGGACTTGAAAAAGTATATGAAATTGGTAGAGTATTCCGTAATGAAGGTGTATCAACTAGACATAACCCTGAATTCACAATGATTGAATTATATGAAGCATATGCAGATTATCATGACATTATGGATTTAACAGAATCTATGGTGAGACATATTGCCAATGAAGTATTAGGTTCTGCAAAAGTACAATACAATGGGGAAACGATTGATTTAGAATCTGCTTGGACTCGTTTGCATATTGTTGATGCTGTAAAAGAAGCTACTGGTGTGGATTTTTATGAAGTTAAAAGTGATGAAGAAGCTAAAGCTTTAGCTAAAGAACATGGTATTGAAATTAAAGATACAATGAAATATGGTCATATTTTAAATGAATTCTTTGAGCAAAAAGTTGAAGAAACACTTATTCAGCCAACGTTTATCTATGGTCATCCGACTGAAATTTCACCTTTAGCGAAGAAAAATCCTGAAGATCCTAGATTTACTGATCGTTTCGAATTGTTCATTGTAGGTAGAGAGCATGCAAATGCATTTACTGAATTAAATGATCCTATTGATCAAAAAGGTCGTTTTGAAGCGCAACTTGTTGAAAAAGCGCAAGGTAATGATGAAGCGCATGAAATGGATGAAGATTACATTGAAGCGTTAGAATATGGTATGCCTCCGACAGGTGGTCTTGGTATCGGTATTGACAGATTGGTTATGTTATTAACTGATTCTCCATCAATCAGAGACGTGTTATTATTCCCTTATATGAGACAAAAATAAATGACGTTGATTGTTAGTAAGAGCTCTCGTGTATACAACATGTGTATGCGAGGGTTTTCTTAATTATGGTAATTAGTTCGTGTTTGAATGTTTTTGATAGTAATAGTTAACGATAGTGGTGCTATTTTTGACTGTTAAACAAGGTAGTTGGCTGATAGATGAAAATGACGATATAGTTCGGATGAGAAATGTTAACGATAGACATTGAGATATCTTATAACAAAAATTGCTATATTAGTATAATTTATCTTAATCAGCTATAAAAGTACTTTAAAATTGTATAGAATGTGTATGGTTTTGTACATATGTGTATGATAGAATACTGAAAGTGTTATGAATTAGAGAGCACGAGAAATGTCAGTTTTGAAGAATAAAAAAGTTGATTAAAAGTGTTGACTTTATCAATTGAATGAAGTAATATATAAAAGTCGTCAAAAACAGACGAAACACACTAAAAGCTGATGTGACAAAGTTCACAACAAAGTGTAAAATTAACTATTGCACCTTATTAATTAAGCGTGTATCATAAATAAGTAAGTTATTTTGTCTGGTGACTATAGCAAGGAGGTCACACCTGTTCCCATGCCGAACACAGAAGTTAAGCTCCTTAGCGTCGATGGTAGTCGAACTTACGTTCCGCTAGAGTAGAACGTTGCCAGACAAATGACAAATCGGAGAATTAGCTCAGCTGGGAGAGCATCTGCCTTACAAGCAGAGGGTCGGCGGTTCGAACCCGTCATTCTCCACCATTTATTCTTAGATATAGCCGGCCTAGCTCAATTGGTAGAGCAACTGACTTGTAATCAGTAGGTTGGGGGTTCAAGTCCTCTGGCCGGCACCATCTTTTGAGCCATTAGCTCAGCTGGTAGAGCATCTGACTTTTAATCAGAGGGTCAGAGGTTCGAATCCTCTATGGCTCATTACGATTTAATTTTTATATTTAGCAAAATAATGCAGAAGTAGTTCAGCGGTAGAATACAACCTTGCCAAGGTTGGGGTCGCGGGTTCGAATCCCGTCTTCTGCTCCATTATTTTGCCGGGGTGGCGGAACTGGCAGACGCACAGGACTTAAAATCCTGCGGTGAGAGATCACCGTACCGGTTCGATTCCGGTCCTCGGCACCATTTTAGCGCCCGTAGCTCAATTGGATAGAGCGTTTGACTACGGATCAAGAGGTTATGGGTTCGACTCCTATCGGGCGCGCCATTTTTAAATTAATTGAATAACGGGAAGTAGCTCAGCTTGGTAGAGCACTTGGTTTGGGACCAAGGGGTCGCAGGTTCGAATCCTGTCTTCCCGATTACTTCTTAAATTCCATTTTATGGGGGCTTAGCTCAGCTGGGAGAGCGCCTGCTTTGCACGCAGGAGGTCAGCGGTTCGATCCCGCTAGTCTCCACCATTTATTTTTACACGATGAACATTGAAAACTGAATGACAATATGTCAACGTTAATTCCAAAAAACGTAACTATAAGTTACAAACATTATTTAGTATTTATGAGCTAATCAAACATCATAATTTTTATGGAGAGTTTGATCCT
>NZ_JACVZM010000026.1:0-30168 GCF_017151935.1 Staphylococcus sp. EG-SA-14
GAGACTCCTGAGGGAGCAGTGCCAGTCGAAGACCGAGGCTGAGACGGCACCCTAGGAAAGCGAAGCCATTCAATACGAAGTATTGTATAAATAGAGAACAGCAGTAAGATATTTTCTAATTGAAAATATCTTACTGCTGTTTATTAGGGATTTATGTCCCAGCCTTAACATAATTCTAACCTAGACAATTAAGATTAGATTGAATCGCATGATTCATTTATTTAGCTTTGTAACCAATCATATTGATTAAATCTTTAGGGTGGCTATATGGTGGTGCATAAGCCACTTCAAACTCAGTTAACTCATCTACAGTTAGCTGGTTCATCATTGCCATCGATAGTACATCAATACGTTTATCTGCACCTTCTTTTCCTACTGCAGCTGCTCTTAAAATCTGACGGTTTGAAGTGTCATAATATACCCTTAAGTGTAAAGGGGAATTTCCTGGGTAATAATTCGCGTGTGCACCTTGAGTGACTTCCACCATTTTATAGTCAAATTGCTTTAGTTCATTTGGTTTAACGCCAACACTCGCAAATGTATAATCAAAGAACTTCACAATATTGTTGCCTAAGAAGCCTTTGAATTCAATAGTGTCATTTCCAGCAATTTGTTCGGCAACAATACTTGCTGCACGGTGAGCGCCCCAAGCTAAAGGAACACTAGCCGGTAGATCGACATGTCGATAATGTGATGTTGCAATATCGCCTATTGCATAAATGTTTGGAACATTTGTTTCAAATTTATCGTTTACCGGTATGAAACCTTTTCGATCAAGTTTGATATTTGAACTTTCGATAAATTTTGAATTGGGGTGAGTACCGACACCTTCAATAATCATATCGTAATGTTCAACTTTTCCTGATTTAAATGTAATTTCATTTCCATTGATAGCATCAATTTCCTCATTTAAACGGTATGGAATCTCCCGCTTATCTAATTCATCAAGTATAGGTTGATTCATGTCAGCATCCATTAATTTATTTATCTTATCAGATCGATGAATTAAAGTAGGGTGTAAACCACGTTCATAAAGGTTTTCAAGAACTTCTAATGAAACATAACCTGCACCTATAACCAATACTTTATCAACTTGATTTGCTTTGATGAATTGATCGATAGCATCAGTGTCTTCTAAATTTCTAAGTGTAAATGTAATATCACTTTCAAAGCCAAGGCTATTTGCACTTGCACCAGGGCTTAAAATGAGTTTATCGTAAGATTCTTCAAATTGTTCGTTTGTCTTTCTATTTAATACAGATACAGTTTGTCTTTCATCATTGATTGCAATAACTTCATGATAAGTTTTTACTGTAATTTGCTTTCTATCATAAAATTTTTCAGGTGTATACGCTAAAGCATATCTTCTATCTTCAACAACTTCGCCAATGACATAGGGCAATGCACAATTAGCAAAGCTCATATCACGATCTTTTTCAAAAATAATAATGTCACTTTCTTTATCTAAACGTCGAATTTGGCTGGCACATGTTGCACCGCCAGCGACTGCTCCGACTACGACTATTTTGGGCATCGTAACTTACCTCCTATTGTTTTAAAATATTATAAAATGATTAGTTATAAATTAACAGTAATATCTAATATTTAAATTAAAGAAATCATTCAAATATCGACCAATGCCATCTTCATTATTGTTGAATGTAATATTGTTCGCTACATCTTTAAGTTCTTGCAAACCATTTTCCATAGCAACACCATGGCGGGCGTACTCAATCATTTCAATATCATTATCTTCATCACCGAATGCAATAATATTATTTCGGTCAATATTTAAAAATTGTCTAACTTGCTCAATGCCTCTTGCTTTATTAATACCAAGTTTTACAATTTCAATGACAGGGAATGGTGCGCCCCAGCGTCGATGCTCAATATGATCGGCATAAAAATGAGTAAGCATATTTTTGATTTCAGGTATTTTACTTTCTTCGGCTTCAATTAAAATTGAGGTAGGGGATTCTTTCAAGTGGACAAGTAAATTACCAGTTTGAATTCTTGGATTACCCATTGAAAAACCTTCAAATAATCTTGGATCATGATTGTTAATGAAAACATAATCTTTCACTTCTGCTATAATATTCGATACTTGATATTGTTGTAATCCTTGAATAATGTTTTGTGCGATGCCTAAATCTAAAATTTCATGGCAAGTTTTGAAGTTTTTATCTTTAGGGTGATGTACGTAAGCGCCATTAAAATTAACAATTGGTGTCGTTAAATTTAATTCATGATAATACATTTGACTTGCACGATAAGGTCTGCCAGTCGCAATCATAATTTGGTGTCCACGTTGTTGTAATTCATTTAATACTTGTTTAGTATATGATGAAATTTCTTTGTTATCGTTTAATAATGTTCCGTCTAAGTCTAGACATATTAAATGTGGTTGCATATCTCTCTCCTCATAAGTTGCTTAGTTCATATAGATACATCATAGCATTTTATTGGCGTTTTGTCGGATATTTGATATATTATGAATAATATGACATTAAAGAGGTGATATGGATGGAAGAGGCATTGAAAGATAGTATCTTAGGTGCATTAGAAATGGTAATTGACCCTGAATTAGGAATTGATATCGTTAATTTAGGTTTAGTATACAAAGTGAATGTTGATGATGAAGGCGTATGTACAGTTGATATGACTTTAACATCAATGGGATGTCCAATGGGACCTCAAATTATTGATCAAGTTAAAACAGTATTAGCAGAGATTCCTGAAATACAGGATACTGAAGTGAATATCGTATGGAGTCCACCTTGGACAAAAGATATGATGTCACGTTACGCTAAGATTGCACTTGGTGTGAGCTAACATAAACGTGCATTGCCTGTAGAATTTCTTTTAGAAATTCTCTGTGTTGGGTCCCCGCAGTCAATATAACATTGTAGAGTATAATTCATTGTGAATAAGCTCCCTTCAAAGTAGACATTGAAAAATGAAAATTTTGAAGGGAGCCTTATTTATGTTCTAGGTTCTGATTTCATTTTGAAAATTTATATCTAACTTGTTTCAAAAAATATGAATTAAGACAGTGACTTGCACTTCTAAGAGTGCGCAATTCATTTTCTAGTTGAATATTTTCTTGAAAATTTTTATAATAAATTGAATTTATATTACAGTTATATTACAATACATAATACTTCATAGTTTTTAAGTTGCCGAGTTGCATTACAAATTGGATTTCGAAGTAAGAATCATCATTGGTAATTTTTTTAATTTAACAGTATTTTAGTCAATATGATTTTGATGATGTCGTAATTCAATAATATACATATGCATTTCAATATTCTTTTAAACAGCATAACTAAATTTAATTAAGCATCTAAGAAGAACAGTTTTAAAAGGGAAGAATGCAAAAATGAACAAAACAAAGGGTTTTACAAAGTATAAGAAAATGAGATATATGCCAGGGCTCGATGGTTTGAGGGCAATCGCTGTTCTAGGAATTATTATTTACCACTTAAACAAGCAATGGTTGACAGGTGGCTTTTTAGGTGTGGATACATTTTTTGTGATCTCTGGTTATTTAATTACAAGCTTATTACTCAAAGAGTATGATGACACAGGTATCATTAAATTGAAAAGCTTTTGGATACGTCGTTTAAAACGTTTATTACCAGCAGTCATAGTTTTATTAATGGTTGTAGGGACAGCAACCTTATTATTAAAATCAGATAATATCATTAGGGTTAAACATGATATTATTGCTGCGATATTTTATGTATCAAACTGGTGGTATATAGCAAAAGATGTTAATTATTTTGAGCAATTTTCATTTATGCCATTAAAGCATTTATGGTCTTTAGCAATTGAAGAACAGTTTTACATATTTTTCCCAGTTATTTTGGTTACATTATTGTTAACAATTAAAAAGCGATACAAAATAGGATTTATTTTTTGGGGAGTATCAATAATTTCTTTAGGGTTAATGATGTTTATCTACAGTATTAATGGGGATCATTCACGAGTGTATTTTGGTACAGATACTAGATTACAGACATTGTTACTGGGTGTTATTTTAGCTTTTTTATGGCCACCGTTTAAATTGAAAAATGATCCACCTAAAGTTGTAAAATATGTTATTGATAGCATAGGTAGTTTATCATTTATAGTACTTATATTATTATTTTTCATTATTAATGATGAGACGAATTGGATATATGATGGTGGTTTCTATTTAATATCCATATTAACGTTATTTATTATTGCCAGTGTCGTTCATCCATCTACATGGATAGCGAAGATATTTTCAAATCCAGTGTTAGTATTTATCGGGAAAAGGTCTTATAGTTTATATTTATGGCATTTTGCAGTAATTAGTTTCGTACATAGTTACTATGTAGATGGACAGATACCTGTATATGTGTACTTTATAGATATAAGTTTAACAATTATATTTGCAGAGCTATCATATCGCTTTATAGAAACTCCATTTAGAAAAGAAGGTATTAAAGCTTTAAATTGGCGACCTTCTTATATACCACAATTTATAAGAATGGCAATTGTAGTAACCTTGTTAATTCCATTTATGTTGATTTTAGTAGGTGCATTCAATAAATATGGTAAAGACATTATTGGAGAAAAAGCGAATAGCTTTGATACCACTATTGAAGATAATTATTTAATGCGGATAGCACCAATTGATAACATTCACATTGATGGCTTAGTAAGTGAGAAGAAAAAGGAATCTTCCGACGTATATAATAATATTAAACCTCTTTTAATCGGTGATTCAGTAATGGTTGATATCGGTGAGTCATTTAAGTCATCAGTTCCTAAGTCTAGAATTGATGGAAAAGTAGGGCGTCAATTGTATCAAACTTTACCTTTAGTTAAAGCGAATTATTCACAATATAAAAAATCATCTGATCAAGTCGTATTAGAATTAGGTACAAATGGCGACTTTACTGTCAAACAGCTCGACGATTTACTTAATCAATTTGGAAAAGCCAAGATTTATTTAGTTAATACACGTGTTCCAAGAATTTATGAGGCAAATGTAAATCGATTATTAGCTGACGCGGCGAAACGAAAGTCCAATGTCACATTAATTGATTGGAATAAGCGATCACAAGGACATAGTGAATATTTTGCACCAGACGGTGTACATTTAGAGTACAAAGGAGTCCTAGCTTTAAAAGATGAAATATTAAAAGCACTTAAAAAGAAATAACATATGTTTAATAAGTCTAGTTAATGTGTAACGTAACATTAGCTAGATTTTTTTATTCAAAAAAATATTTACAAATATTAGGAAATTTAAGTGTAAAAGAGTTGATAAATGATTATATTGGGACTATAATATAATTAAGGTCAAAGAAAGTCAAAGTCAAAAGTGCAACTTGACCAACTCTACAAATTAGAGGTGAAATTATATGGATATAAATAAAATGACATATGCTGTTCAAAGTGCTTTACAACAAGCAGTTGAACTGAGTCAGCAACATAAATTACAAAATATAGAAATTGAGGCAATTTTAAGCGCTGCCTTAAATGAAAGTGAAAGCTTATATAAAAGTATTTTAGAACGAGCAAATATTGAGGTAGATCAATTAAACAAAGCTTATGAAGACAAACTAAACACGTATGCATCTGTAGAAGGTGACAATATACAATATGGTCAATATATTAGCCAACAAGCAAACCAATTGATAACTAAGGCTGAATCATACATGAAAGAATATGAAGATGAATATATTTCAATGGAGCATATTTTACGTTCGGCAATGGACATTGATCAAACAACAAAACATTATATAAATAATAAAGTAGAAGTTATCAAAGAAATTATTAAAAAAGTAAGAGGGGGAAATCACGTGACATCACAAAATCCAGAAGTTAATTACGAAGCATTAGCTAAATATGGCCGCGACTTAGTAGAAGAAGTTAGACAAGGTAAAATGGATCCTGTTATAGGAAGAGATGAAGAAATTCGAAATACGATTCGTATTTTAAGTCGTAAAACTAAAAACAACCCTGTGCTCATTGGTGAACCAGGTGTTGGTAAAACTGCAATTGTTGAAGGATTAGCGCAACGTATAGTTAAGAAAGATGTGCCAGAATCATTATTAGATAAAACTGTTTTTGAGTTAGATTTAAGCGCATTAGTAGCGGGCGCTAAATATCGTGGTGAATTTGAAGAGAGATTAAAAGCAGTCCTAAAAGAAGTTAAAGAGTCTGATGGTAGAATTATATTATTTATTGATGAAATCCATATGCTTGTAGGTGCTGGTAAAACAGATGGTGCCATGGATGCAGGCAACATGCTAAAACCAATGTTAGCACGAGGAGAGTTACATTGTATTGGTGCAACAACTTTAAATGAATATCGAGAATATATTGAAAAAGATTCGGCATTAGAGCGTCGTTTCCAAAAAGTAGCAGTTAGTGAGCCTGATGTTGAAGATACAATTTCAATTTTACGTGGTTTAAAAGAACGATATGAAGTGTATCATGGTGTGCGTATTCAAGATAGAGCCTTAGTTGCTGCCGCTGAATTGTCTGATCGTTACATCACTGATCGTTTTTTACCAGATAAAGCGATTGATTTAGTTGACCAAGCATGTGCAACAATTCGTACGGAAATGGGATCAAATCCAACTGAATTGGATCAAGTTAATAGACGTGTCATGCAATTAGAAATTGAAGAAAGCGCACTTAAAAATGAATCTGACAATGCGAGCAAACAGAGATTACAAGAACTACAAGAAGAGCTTGCCAATGAAAAAGAGAAACAAGCAGCACTTCAATCTCGTGTAGAATCAGAAAAAGAAAAAATAGCAAATTTACAAGAAAAACGTGCGCAACTAGATGAAAGTAGACAAGCGTTGGAAGATGCACAAACAAATAACAATTTAGAAAAAGCTGCTGAACTACAATATGGAACAATTCCTCAATTGGAAAAAGAACTTAGAGAATTAGAGGATAATTTCCAAGATGAGCAAGGTGAAGATACAGATCGAATGATTCGTGAAGTTGTAACAGACGAAGAAATTGGCGATATTGTCAGCCAATGGACAGGCATACCAGTTTCAAAATTAGTTGAAACAGAACGTGAAAAATTACTTCACTTAAGTGACATCTTGCATAAACGTGTTGTAGGTCAAGATAAAGCGGTTGACCTGGTTTCAGATGCAGTAGTTAGAGCAAGAGCAGGTATTAAAGATCCAAACAGACCTATTGGTAGTTTCTTATTCCTAGGTCCAACTGGAGTAGGTAAAACTGAATTAGCTAAATCATTAGCTGCATCATTATTTGATTCTGAAAAACATATGATTCGTATTGATATGAGTGAATATATGGAAAAACATGCAGTATCAAGATTGATAGGGGCACCTCCAGGATATATTGGACATGATGAAGGGGGTCAATTAACTGAAGCGGTTCGTCGTAATCCATACTCAGTTATTTTATTAGATGAGGTTGAAAAAGCGCATACTGACGTCTTTAATGTATTATTGCAAATTTTAGATGAAGGCCGTTTAACTGATTCTAAAGGACGTAGCGTTGATTTTAAAAATACTATTATTATTATGACAAGTAATATTGGATCTCAAGTTTTATTAGAAAACGTAAAAGAGACTGGTGAAATTACAGAATCAACAGAAAAAGCTGTTATGACAAGTTTAAATGCATATTTCAAACCAGAAATTTTGAATCGTATGGATGATATCGTATTATTTAAACCATTATCTATTGATGACATGAGTATGATTGTAGATAAAATCTTAACGCAATTAAATATAAGATTATTAGAACAACGAATCTCAATTGAAGTTTCTGATGATGCTAAAGCTTGGCTAGGTCAAGAAGCTTATGAACCTCAATACGGTGCAAGACCATTAAAACGTTTTGTACAACGCCAAATTGAAACACCATTAGCACGTATGATGATTAAAGAGGGATTCCCAGAAGGTACAACGATTAAAGTTAATTTAAATTCAGACAATAACTTAACGTTTAATGTTGAAAAAATTCATGAATAAAATTGAACCAAGAATGTGATGATTAATCGCATTCTTGGTTTTTTAGATTTGAAATTTATTATAATTGTTCATTGGCAATATACTTTTTAAATGATTTAATAAACACCAATATTTCTGGGCTTTCTTTTTTGCTGTATATATGTAAATGAAATAGGTGCTTGTAAAATTTTCGTGTTAATAACCGAAATATTGTAATCACTATTTGTTGTTATATAAAGAGGCAGGAATGATATACCTTGATTCATTTCGATTAATTTAATTGAAGTATGCACATCATTGATAGATAGAAATTGTGCTTTTTCATAAATATTTAAAATATTATTTTTAAGTGATGACCAATATTCTGGATGGTTATCACTTATTATTTTGTATTTTTCAAATAAAGATGCCTCAGTTAGAAGATGATTATTCTCTTTATTGGGAGCAATCAATACAATTTTACCTTCGCATACTTTTTCAGAATGAACTTCTCTTAGTTTAGGTTGATTTCTGCTAATCCCGATGTCATACGTATGATTATTAATATCTTTTTCAATATTTTCATTTTTGACATGAAGAGAAACATCGATAAAAGGATGCTCGTTAAAGAAAGATTTTAAAAATTTGGGCATAATGAATGTCGCGATATATGAAGACACGACAACATTTAATTTCGATTGAAACATCGTTTTTTTAAGTTGGATATGTTTGATGCCACTTTCATATTGTTCAATAAAACTTTGCGCAATTGGAAGAAATGTATGACCATCTTCAGTCAAGATAATTTGATTTTTATAAGTTTCAAATAGTTTCACATTGAGATGCTGTTCTAAATTTTTAATTTGCTTATGTATAGAAGGTATAGTGAGATTAATTTCTTCACTAGCTAATCGATAGTTTAACGTCTTCGCTAAAATGACAAATGTATAGTACCAATCTAAATTCATGAACTTACCTCTTTCAAAAAAGTTAATAATTCATTAGATAATATTTAATTTTTATTGCATAAAAATAATATTAATATTATATCAGAGGTTATCGAGGGGGTGAAGTAATATGATTCGAATTCAAGATAATACAATAAGGGATGGTATGCAACAAAGTAATGTTCGAAAAAGTCTAATTATAAAAAAAGAAGTATTGAAACAAATTAACAAGTTAAATATAAATTCTGTTGAAGTAGGCATGTGTACAACTATCGAGGATGAATTTAATATTCATCAATTCAGAGACATTTTAAGTCCTGAAAAAGAATTAGTAGTATTGACTAGGCTTAATGAAAAAGAAATAAAAAAAATAGTCAAATTAAAAATTCATAATTTAGTGGTAAAAATACTATTGCCAATATCTGACTTGCATATAAAAGAAAAGCTTAATTTTTCAAATAAATATTATATTCAGAAAATCAAAGACTGCTTGGATATATTAAAGAAAGATAAAAAAAGGAGTAGATATTTGTTTTGAAGATGCAACAAGGACTTCTAGAGAAAAATTGAAGGAATACATGGAAATTATTTCAGAATATCAAGTTAGAACAGTTACCTTTGCGGACACTGTAGGATGTTCGACACCATTAGAATACGGAGATATTTTTAATTACTTTGTAAAAAAATATTCTAACATAATTTTTTCTGCTCATTGTCATAACGATCTAGGGTTGGCTACTGCAAATACATTAGCTGCAATTTTAAATGGTGCGAAACAAATAGAAACTACATTTTTGGGAATTGGTGAGAGAGCGGCTAATGCTCCTATTGAGGAAATAATTACTATTTTGACAAAAAAACAAATAAAAAGTACGGAATTCACTTTACCCGACGTATATAAAACTAGTATTAATATTTCTAAAATTCTCGATTTTCAAATATCAGAAAACAAACCTATAATTGGTGAAAATATATTTAAACATGAATCAGGAATTCATCAAGATGGTACTAAAAAAAATATAAATATGTATCAATATTTAGTTCCTAGTGATTTAGGATTGAAAAATTCACAAGTTGTTCAGTTTCCAATAAGTAATATTTCTAGTAAGAAAATCTTGCACAATAAATTTAAATCAATAGTTAACACTGAAGAAATTGATGAAAATATTTCTTTCTATAAACTTGTGAACAAGTTTTCACCTGAAGTAGCATCTGAAGATACAGTGGATTTACTTCAGATAATAAAAAGGAGGAGTAAAGATGGAAATTTTAAATGATTCTGTAAAAAGTTTTGAAAAACTTTATTTACAATTACAAGATGGTTTTCCAGTGATTGTTCCTACTGATACTAATTATAATTTATGTAGTTTACCTAACAACGATCTTTGTATCGATAAAATATTTGAATATAAAAAGCGATCGAAAGATAAGCCATTATCATTATTTATTGATAAGCCAGAGGATTGGAAATTGTATGGAGATAATCAAAATACGGAAATAGTTGATAAACTAGTTGAAATATTTTGGCCTGGACCATTAAATATTATTTTAAAAAATAAAACAAGCTATAATTATATGCTCAATAATTCAGATAGTATAGCTATAGGATGTGTACAAAATAAAACGATGAGAAGATTTATTTCATATATTAATTCACCTATAGCAATTACTTCAGCAAATATATCTGGAACTGCCGATGATATTTTAATAACTGAAAATGAAGCAATTAAGCACATGGGCGAAAATGTAAGATATATGCTAAGAAGTCAAAATAAAACTAACTATAAAACATCTAGTACGATTATTAAAGTGACAGATAATAAAATTGAATTATTAAGAGAAGGAGATATAAAGTTTGAAGAAATAAAAGAAAGACTAGGTACAGGTATTATTTATGAATAAGTTAATACTTGGGATTTATTTATACCGAATTTTTTCACGAGCATACTTTTATTTACCGTTTTTATTAATTTACTTTTTGATTCAAGGTTATTCCATAATACAATTAGAAATATTAATGGCGTCTTATGGCATTGCAGCATTTTTATTCTCTCTATACAAAGAGAAGTGTTTTAAAATTTGTAACTTAAAAGATTCTAATAAATTAGTTGTTAGTGAAATATTCAAAATCATCGGTTTATTGTTGTTATTATATCAAAATCAATATTTAATTTTAGTAGTGGCACAAATATTATTAGGGTTAAGTTACTCAATGATGGCGGGTGTTGATACCGCAATAATTAAAAGAAATATAACAAATGAGAAATACGTACAAAATAAGTCAAATAGCTATATGTTCCTATCATTATTAATTTCAGGGATTATAGGTAGTTATCTTTATGGAATAAATATTAAATGGCCTATAATAATGACTGGTATATTTTCAATTCTAACAATTATAATTATTCGATGCACATTAGTTGAAAATAGGGAATTAAATTTAATAGGAGAAACAAAGGGAAAGATAAAGAAATTTCTACCAGAAGAGAAGTTTTGGATATTGCATTATTCTTTTTTAAGAGCGTTAATATTAGGATTTTTTATAGGATTTATTCCAATTAATATATATAATGATTTAAAACTGAATAATTTACAATTTATTTCAGTATTAACTTGTTACACAGTTATGGGTTTTGTATCTTCACGTTATTTAACTAAATACTTGAATTATATGTTTGTGTCAGAAATTTGTTTAGTAATATTTTTAATAATATATACATATCAAAGTTTCATAGCAGTTACTATTTCTATGATATTTTTAGGTATTTCTTCAGGGTTAACTCGTCCACAAACTATAAATAAACTTTCTAGCAGTAGTAACTTAAGAGTGATGCTTAATTATGCAGAAACGTTATATTTTATTTTTAATATCGCATTTTTACTTATGGGTGGTTACTTATATACAATAGGAACTATTCAATACTTAATATTATTTATTTCGTTATTAATTTTTATATATTTAATAATAATATTTTATTTTACAAGGAGAGAGCAACATGAAAATAAAAACTGAATTTAAAGGGAACAATATACCATATGAATACGCAGCAGGTGCAGATGTGAGTGATTCTATTAACGGGAATCCAATTAAGTCATTTCCATTTGAAGTAATTGAATTACCGGAAGGGACTAAATATCTTGCTTGGTCTTTAATTGACTATGATGCAATCCCAGTATGTGGCTTTGCTTGGATTCATTGGAGTGTAGCTAATGTAAGTGTTAGTGGCAATTCAATTTCTATAAAAGCAGATTTATCAAGAACAAAGGGCGAGTATGTACAAGGTAAAAATAGCTTCACTAGTGGTTTGTTAGCTGATGATTTTTCAGAAATAGAAAATCACTATGTAGGACCTACACCACCTGATCAAGATCATCAATATGAATTAACAGTTTATGCGTTAGATCATTTTTTAAATTTGAAGAATGGGTTCTACTTGAATGAATTTTTAAAAGAAGTAAATCAACATAAAATTGATCAAACAAGTATTAACCTTATAGGAAGAAAAATTTAATACTAAATATCTCATCAATATAAAAATGTTCAATTAAAAGTACAAAGAAACAAAGGTTTTAATTTATATATTAGGTACGGCGTTCGCTATAATGCAAAGAAGTAATTAAATTTAAGAAATGTAAACTTAGTTATTGTAATGTGAATTTATTTGAAAAAATAGAAAGTATTAACAATTATAGCTTTTACATTAATTAAAATTTATTTTTAAAAACAAGTAAACAATTTACATACTTATAATTTTTGAAACTTTTAGATTTGTGTTATATTGATTTTGTAAGATACTTTAACTCACAAAGGAGAGAGATTATATGAAATTAAAATCATTTATAACT
This sequence comes from Staphylococcus sp. EG-SA-14, assembly GCF_017151935.1. Classification (NCBI taxonomy): domain Bacteria; kingdom Bacillati; phylum Bacillota; class Bacilli; order Caryophanales; family Staphylococcaceae; genus Staphylococcus; species Staphylococcus sp. EG-SA-14. Next base: position 12,758 of record NZ_JACVZM010000026.1, read on the forward strand.
GTAACTTTGGCACTGGGCATGATCGCAACGACTGGCGCTACTGTGACAAGTAATGAGGTATCTGCAGCAGAAAAGGACAAACTACCGGCAACTCAAAAAGCTAAAGAAATACAAAATGTTCCATATACAATTGCAGTAGATGGCATTATGGCTTTCAATCAATCTTACTTAAATTTACCAAAAGATAGCCAATTATCATATTTAGATTTAGGAAATAAAGTTAAAGCTTTATTATATGATGAACGTGGTGTAACACCTGAGAAGATTCGAAATGCAAAATCTGCCGTTTACACGATTACTTGGAAAGATGGCAGCAAAAAAGAAGTGGATTTAAAGAAAGATAGTTATACAGCAAACTTGTTTGATTCAAATTCAATTAAACAAATTGATATTAATGTAAAAACTAAATAAACACTTAAAATTATCAAATTCAACATGAAGCATTTAATTTTACAGTGATGATTATAATATAATTGCCTTGATACAAAGATTACTCGTAAATGACATCTTTGTATTAAGGCTTTTTCTAAATTTAAAAGTGATGGGTTAGAGGTCATTGAGCTTTAAAATATTCAAAATACAAAACATTAATGGCCAAAAATAAAAGCCGCCTTTATCTGGGCAGCTTCAATAATAAGAAAGACATATTTCATTTTATACTAAATAGTTATTGTGATGAATCTTTCGGCGGTTTAATTACTGCAGCAAAAATTGCTGTGAAAATCGTGAACAATACTGCCATGATAATTGGATTCACTACATTTAAGCTGTCTCCACCTACTAGGCTATTAAGTACAAAGTTAACCATTTGCATTAATAATAATGCCCAAAAGAATGTTACGAGGTGTTTCATGTCATTCTACCTCCACTTTAATTATATATATTTTATTTTAAGTGAAAGTTAGAAATTTGTATAGTAACATCTCATATATTTTGACCATATTATACAGTTTAAATAAATGATTTTATTTGAATGGCTATTCTAATTTAAGCGCATTAAAACCAATTTCATACTGAAATTTGACGATAATAAAGCATTAAAATTTTATTAACTAGTCAATATTCCTACCTCTGACTTGAGTTTAAAAAGTAATCTATGTTAAATTAATACCTGGTATTAAAAATTTTATTAAGAAGGTGTTCAACTATGAACGTGGGTATTAAAGGTTTTGGTGCATATGCACCAGAAAAGATTATTGACAATGCCTATTTTGAGCAATTTTTAGATACATCTGATGAATGGATTTCTAAGATGACTGGAATTAAAGAAAGACATTGGGCAGATGACGATCAAGATACTTCAGATTTAGCATATGAAGCAAGTGTAAAAGCAATCGCTGACGCTGGTATTCAGCCCGAAGATATAGATATGATAATTGTTGCCACAGCAACTGGAGATATGCCATTTCCAACTGTCGCAAATATGTTGCAAGAACGTTTAGGGACGGGCAAAGTTGCCTCTATGGATCAACTTGCAGCATGTTCTGGATTTATGTATTCAATGATTACAGCTAAACAATATGTTCAATCTGGAGATTATCATAATATTTTAGTTGTCGGTGCAGATAAATTATCTAAAATAACAGATTTAACTGACCGTTCTACTGCAGTTCTATTTGGAGATGGTGCAGGTGCGGTTATCATCGGTGAAGTTTCAGAAGGCAGAGGTATTATAAGTTATGAAATGGGTTCTGATGGCACTGGTGGTAAACATTTATATTTAGATAAAGATACTGGTAAACTGAAAATGAATGGTCGAGAAGTATTTAAATTTGCTGTTAGAATTATGGGTGATGCATCAACACGTGTAGTTGAAAAAGCGAATTTAACATCAGATGATATAGATTTATTTATTCCTCATCAAGCTAATATTAGAATTATGGAATCAGCTAGAGAACGCTTAGGTATTTCAAAAGACAAAATGAGTGTTTCTGTAAATAAATATGGAAATACTTCAGCTGCGTCAATACCTTTAAGTATCGATCAAGAATTAAAAAATGGTAAACTCAAAGATGATGATACAATTGTTCTTGTCGGATTCGGTGGCGGCCTAACTTGGGGCGCAATGACAATAAAATGGGGAAAATAGGAGGATAACGAATGAGTCAAAATAAAAGAGTAGTTATTACAGGTATGGGAGCCCTTTCTCCAATCGGTAATGATGTCAAAACAACATGGGAGAATGCTCTAAAAGGCGTAAATGGTATCGATAAAATTACACGTATCGATACTGAACCTTATAGCGTTCACTTAGCAGGAGAACTTAAAAACTTTAATATTGAAGATCATATCGACAAAAAAGAAGCGCGTCGTATGGATAGATTTACTCAATATGCAATTGTAGCAGCTAGAGAGGCTGTTAAAGATGCGCAATTAGATATCAATGAAAATACTGCAGATCGAATCGGTGTATGGATTGGTTCTGGTATCGGTGGTATGGAAACATTTGAAATTGCACATAAACAATTAATGGATAAAGGCCCAAGACGTGTGAGTCCATTTTTCGTACCAATGTTAATTCCTGATATGGCAACTGGGCAAGTATCAATTGACTTAGGTGCAAAAGGACCAAATGGTGCAACAGTTACAGCATGTGCAACAGGTACAAATTCAATCGGAGAAGCATTTAAAATTGTGCAACGCGGTGATGCAGATGCAATGATTACTGGTGGTACAGAAGCACCAATTACTCATATGGCAATTGCAGGTTTCAGTGCAAGTCGAGCGCTTTCTACAAATGATGACATTGAAACAGCATGTCGTCCATTCCAAGAAGGTAGAGACGGTTTTGTTATGGGTGAAGGTGCTGGTATTTTAGTAATCGAATCTTTAGAATCAGCACAAGCTCGAGGTGCCAATATTTATGCTGAGATAGTTGGCTATGGTACTACAGGTGATGCTTATCATATTACAGCGCCAGCTCCAGAAGGTGAAGGCGGTTCTAGAGCAATGCAAGCAGCTATGGATGATGCTGGTATTGAACCTAAAGATGTACAATACTTAAATGCCCATGGTACAAGTACTCCTGTTGGTGACTTAAATGAAGTTAAAGCTATTAAAAATACATTTGGTGAAGCAGCTAAACACTTAAAAGTTAGCTCAACAAAATCAATGACTGGTCACTTACTTGGTGCAACAGGTGGAATTGAAGCAATCTTCTCAGCGCTTTCAATTAAAGACTCTAAAGTCGCACCGACAATTCATGCGGTAACACCAGATCCAGAATGTGATTTGGATATTGTTCCAAATGAAGCGCAAGACCTTGATATTACTTATGCAATGAGTAATAGCTTAGGATTCGGTGGACATAACGCAGTATTAGTATTCAAGAAATTTGAAGCATAACTATAAAAATCTTCAGTAACGTTGTTTTAGTTACTGAAGATTTTTTCAGTTTCTTTATACTAAGATGAGCGACAGCACAATCGTCATAATAAAATATAGAATATTTATTAATAATAAGGGGATTATCCATGTAGAAACAAAGTAATGCTCTTTTTTTACCTCTTGTGGGTTGAAAAATGGATCATCAGAGATAGACTTCTTCTTTTTCGAAGATGACATTTGATACTTTAATCTTCTAAAACCATAACTTGTCGCATCAAAAATGCCTTCTTGTACAAGTAAAATCAAAAATATGCTAATAAAAATAATTAATGAAACATAAAACAATATATTTAAATATGTAATGATAGTATGGCTATTAAAAACCCATATAATAAACGTTAACATTGGGGTTATTAGTGCCATTCCAAGCCATTTTTTCAACATTTGATCACTCCCACTTATAGAAAACTCTTACGCATAGTTTACATTAAAATCAGACATTGAGGAATGATTTTTTAATTTCTTCAGCTTTATTGAAATTCTAAAATCAAACATTCTTCATTAGTTTAAAGCAAAAAAATATTGATATATAGTAAATATTGTATATATAATATTAGTTAAGATTTCAGAAAATTTTGAAGGGAATGGAAATTTAGAAATCGGAATTTGTTAGAGGAGGGGATTAGATGGGGAAATATATTTTCAAACGATTTATTTATATGCTTATTTCTTTATTTATTATTATTACAATTACATTTTTCTTAATGAAATTAATGCCAGGTTCGCCATTTAACGATGCTAAATTAAATGCTGAACAAAAAGAAATTTTAAATGAAAAATATGGATTAAATGATCCTGTAGCTACGCAGTATTTACATTATTTAAAAAATGTTGTTACAGGCGATTTTGGTAATTCATTCCAGTATCATAATCAACCTGTGTGGGATTTGATTAAACCGAGACTACTACCTTCTTTTGAAATGGGTCTTACAGCAATGTTCATCGGTGTGATACTGGGACTTATTTTAGGTGTTGCAGCAGCTACCAAGCAAAACACGTGGGTAGACTATACAACTACAGTAATTTCAGTAATCGCAGTATCAGTACCATCTTTTGTACTTGCAGTTCTTTTACAATATGTATTTGCAGTTAAATTGAGATGGTTCCCAGTAGCTGGATGGGAAGGATTTTCAACTGCTATTCTACCTTCACTAGCATTATCTGCAGCCGTTTTAGCAACAGTCGCCAGATACATAAGAGCAGAGATGATAGAGGTATTAAGTTCAGACTATATTTTATTAGCAAGAGCGAAAGGTAACTCAACTTTACGCGTACTTTTTGGACACGCACTTAGAAATGCTCTAATACCAATTATTACAATCATTGTTCCAATGTTAGCAAGTATATTAACGGGAACATTAACAATTGAAAATATTTTCGGTGTTCCTGGTTTAGGGGATCAATTTGTACGTTCGATTACAACAAATGATTTCTCAGTAATCATGGCAATCACACTATTATTTAGCACACTGTTTATCGTTTCTATTTTTATTGTAGATATTTTGTACGGTGTGATAGATCCACGAATTCGTGTTCAAGGAGGTAAAAAATAATGGCTGAAAATAAAAACAATTTGTCGATTAACGACGATCATTCTAATGCAGCTATGACGCATACCTCTGACGCTATCGCATCATCTGATTTTATTATTAGAGAATTAGATTTGAATCAGGAACCTGAAATGCAACGAGAAAGCAAAAACTTTTGGCAAGATGCTTGGGCTCAGTTAAAACGAAATAAGTTAGCTGTTGTCGGTATGATAGGTTTAATTATCATTGTAATATTTGCTTTTATCGGTCCAGTTATAAATAAACATGATTATGCTGAACAAAATGTAGAACATAGAAATCTTCCGGCAAAAATACCTGTATTAGACAAAGTTCCATTTTTACCTTTTGATGGTAAAGATGCAGATGGCAAGGATGCTTATAAAGCAGCAAATGCTAAAGAAAATTATTGGTTTGGTACTGATCAGTTGGGTCGAGATTTATGGACAAGAACATGGAAAGGTGCTCAAATTTCATTGTTTATCGGTGTTGTTGCAGCGATGTTAGATATTTTTATTGGCGTTGTATATGGTGCGATTTCTGGATTCTTCGGTGGACGTGTCGATACGATTATGCAACGTATACTTGAAGTCATAGCATCTATTCCGAATTTAATTGTCGTAATTTTATTTGTATTAATTTTTGAACCATCCATTTGGACAATTATATTGGCTATGTCTATCACAGGCTGGTTAGGCATGAGCAGAGTTGTACGTGGAGAATTTTTAAAATTAAAAAATCAAGAGTTTGTCATGGCTTCGAAAACATTGGGGGCTTCAAAATTCAAATTGATATTTAAGCATATTTTACCTAATACATTAGGTGCTATCGTGGTTACATCAATGTTTACAGTACCTAGTGCTATTTTCTTCGAAGCATTTTTAAGTTTCATTGGTATAGGTGTACCCGCACCTCAAACATCGTTAGGGTCATTAGTAAATGATGGGCGAGCAATGTTATTAATTTATCCACATGAATTATTTATACCAGCAATGATTTTAAGTTTATTAATTCTATTCTTTTACTTATTTAGTGATGGATTACGTGATGCATTTGATCCGAAAATGCGTAAATAAAAGGGGGCATAGCATATGACTGAAAGAATATTAGAAGTAAATGATTTGCATGTTTCCTTTGATATTACAGCAGGGGAAGTGCAGGCAGTGAGAGGTGTAGATTTTTATTTAAACAAGGGGGAAACATTGGCAATTGTTGGTGAATCAGGTTCAGGTAAATCTGTAACAACAAAAGCAATTACAAAATTATTCCAAGGGGACACAGGAAGAATTAAAAAGGGAGAAATTTTATTTTTAGGGGAAGATTTAGCAAAAAAACCTGAAAATGAGTTAATTAAATTACGTGGCAAAGATATTTCAATGATCTTTCAAGATCCAATGACATCTTTAAACCCAACTATGCAAATTGGTAAACAAGTCATGGAACCATTAATTAAGCACAAAAATTATAGTAAAGCACAAGCTAAAAAGCGCGCATTGGAAATACTAAATCTTGTAGGTTTACCAAATGCAGAAAAAAGATTTAAAGCATATCCACATCAATTTTCAGGTGGACAAAGGCAAAGAATTGTTATTGCAACCGCATTAGCTTGTGAACCTAAAGTGCTCATTGCTGATGAACCAACGACTGCATTAGACGTAACGATGCAGGCACAAATTTTAGATTTAATGAAAGAACTACAACAAAAAATCGATACAGCAATTATTTTTATAACGCATGATTTAGGGGTTGTTGCGAATATTGCTGATAGAGTGGCAGTTATGTATGGTGGTCAAATGGTTGAAACAGGAGATGTTAACGAAATATTTTATGATCCAAAGCATCCATATACATGGGGATTATTATCGTCAATGCCTGATTTATCAACAACAAATGACACACCATTACTAGCGATTCCTGGAGCGCCACCTGATTTATTACACCCACCTAAAGGTGATGCATTTGCGAGACGTAGTCAATATGCATTAGATATTGATTTTAAAGTAGAACCACCGTGGTTTAAAGTTTCACCGACACATTTTGTGAAATCTTGGTTATTAGACGCACGTGCACCAAAAGTTGAACTACCCGAGCTGGTAAAACAACGTATGAAACCGATGCCTAATAATTATGAAAAACCACTCATGGTAGAAAGGGTGTCGTTCAATGAAAACTGATGAAATATTACTATCGATTAAAAATTTAAAGCAATATTTTAATGCAGGAAAGAAAAATGAAGTAAGAGCGATTGATAACATTTCGTTTGATATATACAAAGGGGAAACATTAGGTTTAGTTGGTGAATCTGGTTGTGGTAAATCTACGACAGGTAAATCAATTATTAAGCTTAATGATATTACAAGTGGAGAAATTTTGTATGAGGGTACTGATATACAAAAGATTAAGAAACGTAAAGACTTACTTAAATTTAATAAAAAAATCCAAATGATTTTCCAAGATCCATATGCATCACTAAATCCTAGATTAAAAGTGATGGATATTGTTGCTGAAGGTATTGATATACATCATCTGGCAAGTGATAAACGTGACCGAAAAAAACGCGTCTATGATTTACTAGAAACGGTTGGGCTAAGTAAAGAGCATGCTAATCGTTATCCACATGAATTTTCAGGTGGACAAAGACAACGTATTGGAATTGCCCGTGCATTAGCGGTGGAACCAGAATTTATTATCGCGGATGAACCAATATCGGCATTGGATGTTTCAATTCAAGCTCAAGTAGTTAATTTGCTATTAAAATTACAACGTGAAAGAGGTATCACGTTCCTATTTATAGCTCATGATCTATCAATGGTGAAGTATATTTCAGATCGTATTGCAGTAATGCATTTTGGGAAAATAGTTGAAATTGGACCGTCTGAAGAAATTTATCAAAATCCATTACACGATTATACCAAGTCATTATTATCAGCTATTCCTCAACCTGATCCTGAATCAGAACGCAGTCGCAAACGATTTAGTTACATTGATGATGAGGAAAACAATCATTTAAGACGATTACATGAAATAAGACCGAATCACTTTGTCTTTAGTACTGAAGAAGAAGCGGCAAAACTCCGAGAAAATAAATTGGTGACACAAAATTAAGGGAAAGGGGGAAATGCAATGACGAGAAAATTTAGAACACTTATTTTAATATTGATTGCTACATTTGCATTAAGTGGTTGTGCTAATGATGGTGGAATTTATTCGGATAAAGGTCAAGTATTCAGAAAAATTTTACCACAAGATTTAACATCACTTGATACATCGTTAATAACGGAAGAAATGTCTTTTGAAGTGACAGCACAAACTTTTGAGGGATTATACACGTTAGGTAAAGATGACAAACCTGTGTTAGGTGTAGCGAAAGCTTTTCCGGAAAAAAGTAAAGACGGTAAAACGTTAAAAGTTAAATTAAGAGGCGATGCTAAATGGAGTAATGGTGACAAAGTTACTGCGCAAGACTTTGTTTATGCTTGGAGAAAAACAGTTAACCCTAAAACAGGTTCTGAATTTGCATACATTATGGGTGACATTAAAAATGCTAGTGATATAAATGCTGGTAAGAAACCTGTAGAACAATTAGGTATCAAAGCATTAGATGATGAAACATTACAAATTGAATTAGAAAAGCCGGTTCCGTATATTAATCAATTATTAGCACTTAATACATTTGCACCTCAAAATGAAAAAGTTGCCAAAAAATATGGTGAAAATTATGGTACTGCAGCAGATAGAGCGGTATACAATGGTCCGTTTAAAGTTGACGATTGGAAACAAGAAGATAAAATATTATTATCTAAAAATCAGTATTATTGGGATAAAAAGAATGTAAAGTTAGATAAAGTGAATTATAAGGTTATCAAAGACTTACAGGCAGGTGCTTCATTGTATGATACTGAATCAGTAGATGATGCGCTCATTACCGCAGATCAAGTGAATAAGTATAAAGACAACAAAGGGTTAAACTTTGTGTTATCAACTGGGACATTTTTTGTGAAAATGAACGAGAAAGAATATCCTGAGTTTAAAAATAAAGAATTAAGACTGGCAATCGCACAAGCAATTGATAAAAAAGGTTATGTTGATTCAGTAAAAAACAATGGATCAATACCATCAGATACATTAACAGCAAAAGGCATTGCTAAAGCACCAAATGGTAAAGATTATGCGAGTACAATGAATTCACCGTTAAAATACAATCCTAAAGAAGCAAGAGCGCATTGGGAAAAAGCTAAAAAAGAATTAGGTAAAAATGAAGTGACATTTTCTATGAACACTGAAGATACGCCAGATGCAAAAATATCTGCAGAATATATTAAATCGCAAGTTGAGAAAAATCTACCAGGTGTTACTTTGAAGATTAAGCAATTGCCATTTAAGCAAAGAGTTTCATTAGAGTTAAGTGGTAATTATCAAGCATCACTAAGTGGATGGTCAGCAGATTATCCAGATCCTATAGCTTATTTAGAAACAATGACTACAGGCAATGCACAAAATAATACGGACTGGAGTAATAAAGAGTATGATCAACTACTAAAAGATGCAAGAAACGAATTGGCGCTTCAACCGACAGAACGATATGAAAGCTTAAAAAAAGCAGAGGAGATATTCCTAAATGATGCACCAGTTGCACCGATTTATCAAAAAGGTACCGCACATTTAACCAATCCCCAAGTTAAAGGACTAATTTATCATAAATTTGGACCGAATAGCTCACTTAAAAATGTGTATATAGATAAATCAATTGATAAAGAAACCGGTAAAAAGAAAAATTAATATGCTTTGTAAATGAGGCTGGAGAACTTTCTCCAGTCTTTTTGTGTTGGATAAAAACTTTGGGAATAAAAATAAATCTAATGTCCTGCAATAAAAAAATATTGAAAATAAATAAAATAGATATATAATAGTGGTAATATTCAGAAAATTAAGTTAAATGGAGTGGATAGATTGCAATGATTAAATATATTTTGAAGAGAATTTTTTATATGGCAATTTCATTAGTAATTATTACAACAATAACGTTCTTTCTAATGAAGTTAATGCCAGGTTCACCTTTTAATGATGCTAAATTAAGTCCAGATCAAAAATATATTTTAAATGAGAAATATGGATTAAATGACCCTATACCTATTCAATATTTAAATTACATGAAAAATGTGTTTACAGGAGATTTTGGTTATTCATTTCAGTATCATAACCAACCAGTATGGGACATTATCAAGCCAAGGTTGATTCCTTCTTTGGAAATGGGTATTACAGCAATGATAATAGGGATGCTGATTGGATTAATTTTAGGAGTTGCTTCAGCTGCGAAACAAAATACTTGGATAGATTATTTAGCAACAATTATATCGGTATTAGCAGTATCTGTTCCTTCTTTTGTACTTGCAGTTATTTTACAATTTGTATTTGCAGTTAAATTGAGATGGTTTCCTGTTGCTGGTTGGGAAGGTATTTCAACAATTATACTCCCTTCTTTTGCGTTATCTGCCATTGTTATTGCGACAGTCACTAGATATATACGTGCTGAACTTTTAGAAGTATTAAAAAGTGATTATATACTGTTGGCTAGGGCAAAAGGTGTTTCTAGTAAAAAGATTTTATATACACATGCTTTAAGAAATGCTCTTATTCCGCTTGTGACAGTACTTGTACCAATGATGGCTAGTATATTGACTGGTACTTTAACTATTGAAAATATTTTTGGAGTCCCAGGGTTAGGAGATCAATTTGTACGTTCTATTGCCACAAATGATTTTCCAGTAATAATGGCTACGACTATTTTATTCAGTAGTTTTTTTATAGTGTCAATATTTTTAGTGGATATGTTATACATAATTATTGATCCGAGAATACGCATTCAAGGAGGAAGAAATTAATGCTGATTGATGAAAATAATAAGCAATTGACTTCAACAGATTTTGAATTAAAAAAAGATAACATGAATCAAGAATTTGTAAATGTTAAAAATAAAAGCTTTTGGCAAGATGCTTGGACACAATTAAGAAAAAATAGATTAGCTGTTATAGGTATGATTGGATTAATAATCTTAATTTTATTTGCTTTATTTGGTCCTGCAATTTCTCAACATAATAGTACTGAGCAGCAAGTTACAGATAGAAATTTACCTCCGAAAATACCTTTGTTAGGAAAAGTTGATTATTTACCTTTTAATGATAAAGATGTTAACGGCAAAGATACATACAAAGAGGTGGGGTCTAAAGATTATTACATATTTGGAACCGATCAATTAGGTAGAGATTTGTGGACAAGAACTTGGGAAGGTGCACGCATATCATTATTTATTGGTGTGGTCGCAGCTATTTTAGATGTTTTTATAGGGGTTTTATTTGGTGCTATATCTGGATTTTATGGAGGGAAAATAGATACTGTAATGCAAAGAATTATAGAAGTTATAGCTTCGATTCCTAATTTAATAATAGTAATTTTATTCGTATTAATTTTTGAACCATCAATTTGGACAATTATTTTAGCCATGTCTGTCACTGGATGGATATCAATGAGTAGAGTGGTAAGAGGAGAGTTTCTTAAAATTAAAAATTTAGAATTTGTTCAAGCGTCTAAGACATTAGGAGCTTCAAATAAAAGATTAATATTCAAACACATATTGCCTAATACATTAGGTGCAATAATTGTTACTTCGATGTTTACAGTTCCAAGCGCAATTTTTTTTGAAGCTTTTTTAAGTTTTATTGGAATTGGTGTTCCTGCTCCTCAAACATCGCTAGGTTCATTAGTGAATGATGGTAAATCAATGCTTTTAATTTATCCGCATGAGTTATTCATACCCGCAACAATTTTAAGTCTTTTGATTTTATTTTTCTATTTATTTAGTGATGGATTACGCGATGCGTTTGATCCTAAAATGCGTAAATAAGGGTGTGATTTAATGGTAAGAAAAGTGTTGGAAGTAAAGAATTTAGAAGTTTCTTTCGAAGTAGAAGATGGCATTGTTAATGCTGTAAGAGGAATTGATTATTGCATAAATGAGGGAGAAGTACTAGCAATTGTTGGGGAATCAGGCTCAGGTAAATCAGTTGCTACTAAAGCAATTACTAAACTTTTTCAAGGGGATAATGGAAGAATCACAAATGGGAGTGTGGTGTTTTTCGGAGAAGATTTAGTTAATAAAAATGAAAAAGAATTTACTAAAATACGAGGAAAAGATATAGCTATGATTTTTCAAGATCCAATGACATCACTAAATCCTACAATGCAAGTAGGTAAGCAGATTATGGAACCTTTAATGATACATAAAAGTATGAATAAAAAAGATGCCAAAGTAAAAGCTATAGAGATTTTAGATTTAGTAGGTATAAAGAATGCTGAATTAAGGTTTAAAGATTACCCACATCAGTTTTCTGGCGGACAACGTCAAAGGATTGTAATTGGTATGGCATTAGCTTGTGAACCGAAATTATTAATAGCTGATGAGCCAACCACTGCATTAGATGTAACTATGCAATCGCAAATTATTGAATTGATGAAAAAATTACAAAAGAAAACAAATACTGCAATTATTTTTATAACTCATGATTTAGGAGTCGTTGCAAACATTGCAGATACAGTGTCAGTTATGTATTGTGGTGAAATTGTAGAAACTGGAAAAGTAGAAGAATTATTTTATAATCCAAAACATCCATATACATGGGGGCTTCTTGCATCAATGCCGACATTAGAGTCTAATTCAAAGTCAAAACTGATTGCTATTCCAGGAGCGCCTCCTAATTTGTTGAAGCCACCAACTGGTGATGCGTTTGCAAGAAGAAGTGCGTATGCGTTAAATATTGATTTTAAATATGAAGCGCCATGGTTTCAATTATCACCTACACATTTCGTGAAATCTTGGTTACTTGATAGCAGGGCTCCAAAAGTAATTCCACCAGAAGTAATTAAGGAGAAAATTAAAAACCTTCCTTATAATTTTGAGAGACCGTTAAAAGTGGAGGGAGTATCATTTGATGAAAAATAATGTACTTGTTGAAATTAAAAATTTAACCAAAATTTTTAATAAAAATAAAAGCAATGAAATAAAAGTAATTGATGATGTAAGTATAAAAATAAATAAAGGTGAGGCGCTTGGGATAGTAGGAGAATCTGGGTGTGGTAAATCTACATTTGGAAAGTCCATTATTAGATTATTAGATGTACCAGAAGAAACTATATTCTTTAAAGGGAAAGATATTAAAAAAATAACATCTAGAAGAGATAGCCTTAAATTAAATAAACAGATTCAAATGATTTTTCAAGATCCTTATGCTTCCTTAAATCCAAGGCTAAAAGTAAGGGATATAGTAGGTGAGGGGATAGACATACATAAATTAGCGAAAAATAGAGATGAAAGAAATGAAAAAGTGTATAAATTATTAGAATTAGTGGGTTTAAATAAAGAGCATGCAAATCGGTATCCACATGAGTTTTCTGGCGGACAAAGACAAAGAATTGGAATTGCAAGAGCATTATCTGTGGAACCAGAATTGATTATAGCAGATGAACCTATATCAGCATTGGATGTTTCGATACAAGCACAAATAATAAACATCATAAAAAAATTGCAAAAAGAAAGAGAGACAACACTTTTATTTATTGCTCATGATTTATCTATGGTTAAGTATGTTTCAGATAGAATAGCAGTTATGCATAAAGGGAAAATAGTTGAAATTGCTAGTGCAGAAAGGCTTTATCAAAATCCATTACATAATTATACAAAATCACTAATATCTTCAATACCCCAACCAGATCCAATATATGAAAAAGAAAGAGTTAGAGAAATTTACAATGATAAATTTGATAATGATTCTGAGTGCAAATTACGAAAAATAGAAAATGATCATTATGTACTCACAAGTCTAAATGTTGCAGAAATGTAAAGACAACGGAAATTCTAATACTTTTAGAAAGAGGGAACACAATATTATGAATATTTCTAAAGTAAAATACTTATTATTAAGTTTTATTTTTGTATTGATATTGTCTGGTTGTAGCAAAGAAGGTATATACTCTGATAAAGGACAAGTTTTTAGGAAAGTAATACCACAAGATATGAGCACCTTAGATACAGCTTTAATAACAGATGCAGTTTCAGGTGATATATCAAATCAAGTATTCGAAGGGCTTTTTACACTTGATGAAAACGATAAAGCAAAATTAGCGTTAGCCAAAGAACTGCCTAAAAAAAGTAATGGTGGTAAAACTTTAACTTTTAAATTAAGAAATGACGCTAAATGGTCTAACGGAGACCCAGTGACAGCAAATGATTTTGTATATGCATGGAGAAAATTAGTTGATCCAAAAACAGGTTCTGAATATGCTTACATAATGTCTGATATTGAAAATGCAGATAGTATAAACGCTGGTAAGTTACCAGTTGAAAAGTTAGGTATTAAAGCATTAAGTAAATATGAACTTGAAATAAAGTTGAAAAGACCTATACCATACATAAATGAATTGTTGGCTTTAAGTAATTTTTATCCACAAAATGAAAAAGTTGCGAAAAAGTTTGGAGAAAAGTATGGTTTGAAACCTCAAAATGCAGTTTATAATGGGCCGTTTAAGGTAGATACTTGGAGAGCAGAAGATAAGATACTTTTGTCTAAGAATAATTTCTATTGGGATAAAAAGAACGTAAAATTAGATAAAGTTAATTATAAAATATTGAAAGATAAACAAGCTGGTGCTTCATTATTTGAAACAGGATCTGTTGATGATACATTAATTTTAGCCGATCAAGTAAAAAAATATGAGAATTCAAAGGCTTTACAAAAACGCTTAACTTCAGGTAATTTTTTCATTAAATTCAATCAAAAAAAGGTTAAAGAATTTAAAAATAGAAATTTACGCATTGCAATTGCATTAGCAATTGATAAAAAAGGATATGTTGAAGCAGTTAAGAATGATGGTTCTACATTTAGTGACACATTCACAGCTAAAGGCGTGGCAAAACTTAGCAATGGTGATGATTATGCTTCAAGTGTAAATTCACCATTAAAGTATGATAAGAAAAAAGCGTTGGAATATTGGGAAAAAGCAAAGAAAGAGTTGAATATAAAAAAATTCACATTTTCAATGAATACTGAAGATACACCAGATTCAAAAATATCAGCAGAATATATAAAGGCCCAAATAGAAAAAAATTTACCTGGTGTAAAAATGAAAATTAGACAACTACCTTTCAAACAGAGATTGAGTGAAGAATTTAAAATGACATATGAATCTTCATTAACTGGATGGGCTGCTGATTATCCTGATCCAACAACCTATTTGTCAACAATGACAAAAGATAATCCTCAAAATAATACTGACTGGGGAAATAAAAAATATGATGATTATTTAGGAGAAATAAATGGAAAGTTATTAGGGGACGTTAGCGAAAGAGATAGTAAAATGAAAGAAGATGAAGAGTTATTGTTAAAAGAGGCACCTCTAGCTCCAATTTATCAAAAGGGAGAAGCTCATTTAACCAATCCCAAAGTAAAAGGACTTCAATATCATGTGGTTGGGCCTGATACAACATTAAAATATGTATATATAGAAAAATGATAAAGAAGTAGATATTAAAAATTAATATGAAATTAAAGAGGCACTAGTTAATTCTAGTACCTCTTTATTTTATCTCTTACGTCCTAAACCCATCGCTTTTTCCATTTTTTTGACAGTTTTAAATGAAACTTTGTGTGCTTTATCTCTACCTTGATCTAAAATATCATCAAGTTTATCTGAGTTATAGAAACTTTCGTATTTTTCTTGGAATTCTACTAAAAATGCTTTAACTATTTCAGCAAGGTCACCTTTAAATTTACCATAACCTTCCCCTTCATATTTTGCCTCAATATCTTTAATTGGCATGTCGGTTAATCCAGCGTATATTGAAATTAAATTTGTTATACCTGGCTTGTTGTCACGATCAAATTTAATAATACCATCTGAATCAGTTACTGCGCTTTTAATTTTTTTAGCTGCAACATTCGGCTCGTCCAATAATGAAATGAAGTTTTTAGCATTATCATCACTCTTACTCATTTTTCTTGTTGGGTCTTGTAAACTCATGACACGTCCACCAACTTTAGGCATACGAATTTCAGGTTTCACAAGCACATCATTATAGCGACTATTAAATCTATCTACAAGGTTACGAGTCAATTCGATATGCTGCTTTTGGTCATCTCCAACTGGAACGATATTAGTATTGTAAAGAACAATATCAGCTGCCATTAAAGGTGGATATGTTAATAGACCAGCTGGTATACCTTCAACTGCTTTCTGAGCTTTATCTTTGTATTGCGTCATACGCTCTAATTCTCCAACAGAAGCAATCGTAGTTAACATCCATCCTGCTTGTACGTGTGCAGGGACTTCAGATTGTATGAACAATGTTGCTTTGTCTGGATCTATACCAGAAGCTAAATAAATCGCTGCTAATTGTCTGGTCTGTTTACGTAATTTTAAACGATCTTGTGGCATTGTAATTGCATGTTGATCTACGATACAGAAATAACAATCATAGTCATTTTGCACATCAACAAATTGTTTTAGTGCGCCAATATAATTTCCAATAGTAGGAATTCCACTAGGTTGGATGCCTGAAAATAATGTCTCCATTTAAATGCCTACTTTCTTAGTAATATTTTAATAATTATCATTATAACAGTATTTCTTAAAAATGTAAGATGTGTTAGAATATACGTATAACTTACTACTAACAAAGGGATTAATAATCTTTTTTATAAGTGTAGAAACTTATCTGAAAAATTAGGTTTTTCTCATTTAATTTTAATGTTAGATAGTTATAATAAATAGTAACGATTAAGAATTTTAGAAAAAAATGTTTTTTCTTGATCTATAACTAAATTTTAAGCAATGAATTTTATTCATTCAAATAGGAGAGTGAGATGTATGGTAACATTATTTACTTCACCAAGTTGCACATCTTGCCGTAAAGCGAAAGCATGGTTACAAGAACATGACATTCCGTATACGGAGCGTAATATTTTTTCTGAACATTTAACAATTGATGAAATTAAGCAAATATTAAAAATGACTGAAGACGGTACTGATGAAATCATTTCTACACGTTCTAAAACATACCAAAAATTAAATGTTGATATTGATTCACTACCATTACAAGACTTATATTCAATCATTCAAGATAATCCTGGCTTATTACGTCGTCCAATTATTTTAGATAATAAACGACTACAAGTTGGTTATAATGAGGACGAGATTCGACGTTTCTTACCTAGAAAAGTTCGTACGTTCCAATTACAAGAAGCACAACGTATGGTTGACTAATAACCATTTAACTATGTGTCATACTTTACTAAAAGATATGTCAGGGCTTGGGACATTAAGTTCTTAGGCAATGTAAAAAAGCTGATTTCTATTAATTATTTGATAGAAATCAGCTTTTTTGATATGTATTTTATAATGTACAGCTCGTTGAGCTGCTATTTTCCT
>NZ_JACVZM010000027.1:0-28992 GCF_017151935.1 Staphylococcus sp. EG-SA-14
TTCAGTGTAAAATGTACTTGGGTCATGTAAAAGTCCTCCTGGGTATGTTTTTGTCGTTAAAAACATTGTACCGTAAAAGGACTGTTATATGGCCTTTTTACTTTTACACAATTATACGGACTTTATCCGCTTTTTGATTGATTTTTTCACGTGCAGCTGGTTTAACTTTTGTTTCAGGTTGAATAATTTTAATCGCTGATACACCATTTGTTGCTGCTTGATTCACCTGACTATTCGTTTGAGCTTGGTCAATAGCTGCAAGTGCTTTTTCTTTTTCTTTAGCTAATGCTTGTGAAGCAACTTCTTTCTCATTATCTGTTGAATCAAGACTATTATCAATTTGCTGTTGCTTTTCTTTAACAGCTTTTTCAATATCTGCAATTGCCTTTGGTTTAATTACTACTTCAGCTTCAACATTATCTATAGCATTTACCGCTTGATTTGTAGTTGTGTCTACCTGATCATTTGTTTGGTTTTGATTAATTTGATTAATTGCTTGATCTTTAAGTTGATTGATTTGATTAACAGCAGCCTGCTTTTCTTCGTCAGTTGCATTAGGTGTTTGTTTAACCGCTTCAATACGCTTCGCCACTTCAGCAGTGATTTTATCTCGCGCTGCTTGTTTTTTTACTACATCAACTTGAACAGCATCGATATTATTCTCTGCTACTGTCGCAGCTTGGTCTACTTCTGCATTTGTGTTAGCTTGTTTAATACTTTCAATAGCTTGTTGTCTGTCTTGATTTAAAGTATTGATTGCAGCATTTTTCTCATCATTCGTTGCATCTGGTGTAGCATTGATTTCAGCTAATTTAGCATTATAATGCTGATTGATTTGTGCTAATGCTGCAGGTTTTTTAACAATATTTGGCTGAATCGCATTAATTGCTTTTGTACCTAATTGTTGCGCTTGATCTACTTCCGCATTTGTATCAGCTTGATTTATATTATTAATTGCCGTTGCTAACTCTTGATCCACTTGATTTAAAGCCACTTGCTTTTCTTCAGTTGTTGCATTTGTGTTTTGATTAATTTCTTGCTTTTTAGCAGTTGCTAAATCATTTAATACACCTGTAGCAGTTTGTTTCTTCGTTACATGCGGTTGAACTGCGCCGATTTGATTGACTGCATCGTCTCTAATACTATTGACCATCGCAGTAGTAGACGTCACACCAATATCAGTTAATGCTCTATTTTTAAGTGTATTGACACGATTTATCGCTTCTTGTTTCTCTTCTCGAGTCGCGCCAGTTGTAGCATTGATATTTGTTATCGCCTCTCGCGCTTTATCATTTACAACATTGCGAGCATCCGTTTTAACTTGTGTTGCCGGTTGAATCACTACTATATTTTGTGTGCCCTGATCTTTTGCTTGTGCAACTTCTTGATTCGTATCTGCTGCATTAATATTTTGCTTCGCTGTGGCTACAGCTTGATCAAGTAATTGTTGTGCTGCTTGTTGTTCTTCGAGCGTCGCATCATTATTATTAAATATCGTATTATGTTGCGTTTCCGCACTTTTATCGATGGCATTTTTTGCATCTGTTTTTACTTTTGTAGCTGGTGTAATTGCTTGTATTCCTTGAATCGCATTTGTCTTTACTTGTTCAACATCAGCATTGGTATTAGCGTTTAAAATGTTTGTGTTTGCTGCAGTTACAGCAGCATTCACTTTGTCAATTGCTGCTTGTCTTTCTTCTTGAGTCGCATCAGGATTAGCATTGATCTCTGCGATATGTTGTTGTGCATCATGTGATACAGCATCCCTTGCAGCTTGCTTAACAACAGTTACAGGAGCAATTGGATTAATGGCATTTAGACCATCTCCTTTGGCGTTATCAACATCAGCATTTGTTGTTGCTTGATTGATTTGTTCTAAAGCATGGTTGGTTGCTTGAGTTAATTCGTTCAATGCTGCATTTTTCTCTTCCTGAGTTGCTTCTCTATTACTATTTATTTGTTGTCTTTTCGTTGCTGTTGCTTGGTTAATTGCATCTCTTGCAGCTTTTTTATGAGTTACTTGAGGAACAACTGCTCCAATAGTATTGATGCCATTATTTTTAGCTGTTTCAACGTCAGCATTTGTAGTAGCATTCGTAACATTATCAATAGCATCTGTTTCATCCGTAGCTAATTGATTTATTGCATCTTGAATCTCGTCTTCAGTAGCATCTGGTGTTGCATTGATAATTTCCCTTTGTTTCGTTGCTTTATCACGTATTGCTTTTTTAGCATTTGGTTTAACAACCGGTGTTGCAGTATCCCCACTTAAGGTCTGTATACCTTGATCTTTGATTCTAGTAACGCCATCATCAGTCGTTTGATCACCAATATCACCAATAATATTGCCTTTATGTTCCTCGATAACTTGTATTGCTGCTTGTTTTTCTTCATCTGTCAGTTCATCATTTTGATTAACTAAATCTTCCATTTGATCAGCTTTTTGATTTACTGCATTTTCAGCATCAACACTTCGAATTAAAGTATGTTGCATCTGATTAGTTAATGTATCAATATCTGCTTGAGATACTCTTTTATTTAATGGTACATTGTTACGATTTTCAGCTAAAATTGTTTGTGCACGTTTTTTAAGATCATTAAAGATATCTAATGATGCAAATGTATAATCAGCTTGTTGAATGCGTCTGTCAACTTCAGCTTGTAATGCATCTTTATTCATGATGATATCGATAGTATATGGATTTGTACTTACAGTATGACTTTCAGCAGGTGAATTAATGAAATCTTGTGTATATGTTTTATACGTTAATGTCTCGTTAAATGTTACTGTTCTTGGTGTCGGCACATTATTTACACGTAATTTATATCTTAAATCGAGTATTTTATCAGGCATAAGTCGTGCCGGAGAGTTTGCTGTACCTCCTCCAGTACTTTTAATTGTTATCACACGATTTGCTGCATCATATGTAACATTCATATCATTAACATCAACGCCTGAATTGTTACTTGGAAAATCTTTAGTCAATGAATTGTTCACATATTCAACACCTTCAGGTAATTGAACTTGATATACAAAGTCATTTGTATCTAGAGAAGCACCAGAATTACCATTATTCTTTAATGATGTTGTTACAGTAAACTCTTTATTATTTGTTGCTGTTGGATCCATTGTTCGTCTTTCAACATAAACATGTGACCCAGAATGAAGTCCGATAGAGTCAACAAAGCTATAGTATTTGTAACCATCTTTTAGTTGATAAATGCCACGCGCATCTGTTATTGCGTCATTTTTAGGTACAAATTGAATTTTGAGATTTCTCACATTATCAGGTACTTTAAATAAACGCAAAGTTGGACCGCCTTCAACAGTCTTTTCAGCAATCGTATCATTAGTATCAGCATTTTTGATAATAACATTTGTTGCGCCTTGACCGTTTTTAGTAGTCATTGTATTAAATTCAAAGATTAATTCAGAATTCGGATTTACTGTTAATGCTTTCTCGATACCATTAAAATCGCCATGGTCATTCGTATCAGTTCCAAGTATACGACCTAATGCA
This sequence comes from Staphylococcus sp. EG-SA-14, assembly GCF_017151935.1. Classification (NCBI taxonomy): domain Bacteria; kingdom Bacillati; phylum Bacillota; class Bacilli; order Caryophanales; family Staphylococcaceae; genus Staphylococcus; species Staphylococcus sp. EG-SA-14. Next base: position 3,522 of record NZ_JACVZM010000027.1, read on the forward strand.
ATTACATTTCCTTGTGCTTGATAGTTCTTATTATCTCCTGAATCAAACATGCTCGTTCTTACCATTGCATGACTAAACACCCCTACTTTACCACCATTGATTAGTGTGAAGCCCGGCAAGTTATTAACAACGTTTACTGTTGGCACAGAACGGTTGGTACTTGGTCTAATACCATTGTCATCAAATGACAGCACTTCGTTAGGTGCATTTTGTCCTGCATTATTGGCATTAGGATCAGTTGTTGGCGTATATGGCGCTGTAATTGCAACTGGTGCACCACCGTTTCCTGCCGCTGCAGCCGCTGGATCTGCTGGAGTTGCATTAGGATCTGCCGGTGCCGCACGTCTACTTCTCTTTTTCGGTCTATTAGATGCTGGTTCAGCAATTGCAACTAGCTCTGGTTTATCTGAAGAATGACGAACATCTTCTTGAATTTCCTTTAAAGTTAGATGTCCTCCTGAACCATTTTCATTTGTTTTATTTGGTACATTTAATGTGGTATTATTCGACACTACATCATTATTATTAGCGTTTAACACTGTCTCAGTTGCTGTTGTATTGCCATCTGTATGATTATTGTTTTGTGCTGAAGGCGTACTTGATTGCACTGATGTTGGCGTAGCTTGATTTACTGTACTACCATTATTATGATTAACCAATGCTTGATTCGTTGCTTGATTGGTTGTTGCAGATTGATTAGGTGTATTCTGCGCACTATTTGCTAAACCTCTATTATTAGCAACATCTTTATCTTGTGAATTTACAGGTGTTGCTTGATTAGTATCGCTTTGTACATTATTATCCGTAGTTAAGGCTTGTGCACCATTTGGGTTTGAAAGTAATAAAACTGTTCCGATTAAAGTAGAGAATATGCCAACTTTATACTTCCTAATACTATATTTATTTTTCTTTAACAAATTCATTTCATTTTCCTCCTGGTTGTCTGTTCTCTGCTGTGTTGTTAAGAATTATGCTAAAAATATACGCTCCCTCATATTATGTTTATAGCTATATTATTTTGTACAATATTTTAAGTTCACTCAATTTTATCATCATCATTTTATAAAATAAAGTTTTATTTTATTACAATTTAGTTTCCGTTTTGTAATTAAAATCTTAATAAAACATAACAAGAACGCTTTAGATTGTTTTGTAACAGAAAGTAATTCATACCAAAAAACACCAAGCAACCGAAACGTTACTTGGTGTCATTACAAATGTAATATTATTTTAAATTATGTCACTACTTTAAATACTTTTTATTTCCAAACCTTCATCGCCCCATGCGTGCATGCCGCCTTCGACATTTACGGCATCAATGCCATTTGCCTCTAAATATTCTACAACTTTAGCGCTTCGAACTCCACCAGCACATACAATATAATATATTTCATTTTTATTAAATGAATTTAAATTATCCGGAATGGTATCCATTGGAATTAACTTTGCATTAGGAATATATCCCATTGCTGTTTCTTCATCAGTACGAACATCAACAATTTGAACTGGTTTAGATTCTAAAAGTTTGTTTTTTAATTCATCTGTAGTAATTGACTTCATTTCAAAGTCCTCCTTAAAACATTATTTAGCTACAATATTGACTAATTTTTGAGGAACAGCGATGACTTTCATGATGTCTTTACCTTCAATACTCGCTTTAACATTGTCATTAGATAAGGCAATTTCTTGCATTTCTTCTTTTGATGTATCTTTAGCAATTTTAATTTTAGCTCTCAATTTACCATTCACTTGAACAACGATTTCTACTTCATCATCTACAAGTAGTGCTTCGTCATAAGTTGGCCAAGGTTGGTACGTAATAGACTCTTCATGTCCTAATTTTGACCATAATTCTTCACCGATATGTGGTGCAATAGGTGCTAACATTTTAACGAAGCCTTCAATGTAAGGTTTATAAACTTCATCAACTTTATAACACTCATTAATAAATACCATTAATTGACTAATAGCAGTATTAAATCCTAATGTTTCAAAGTCTTCTGTTACCTTTTTAACAGTTTGGTTATAAACTTTATCTAAAGATTTATTATTTGTAGTTACAATTTTTGAACTCAATGTTCCATCTTCATTTACCATTAAACGCCATACGCGATCTAAGAATCGACGAGACCCATCTAATCCTTTTTCACTCCATGCAATTGCAGCATCTAAAGGTCCCATAAACATTTCGTAAAGACGTAAAGTATCTGCACCATGAGACTGTACTATATCATCTGGATTGATTACATTTCCTTTAGATTTACTCATCTTCTCATTACCTTCTCCTAAAATCATACCTTGGTTAAATAATTTTTGGAAAGGTTCTTTAGTAGGTACGATACCCAAATCATAAAGGACTTTATGCCAAAATCTTGCATATAATAAGTGAAGAACCGCATGTTCTACTCCACCGATATATAAATCAACAGGTAACCAATGTTTTAATTTTTCAGGATCTGCTAACATATTTTCATTTTTAGGATCGATGTAACGTAAATAATACCAACAACTACCTGCCCATTGTGGCATTGTATTTGTTTCACGACGTCCTTTCATACCTGTTTTTTCATCTACAACATTTACAAATGAATCAATATTAGCTAGTGGAGACTCACCAGTCCCTGATGGCTTGATTTCATCTGTTTCAGGTAACAACAATGGTAGCTCTTCTTCAGGAACAGTTGTCATTGTTCCATCTTCCCAATGAATGACAGGAATTGGTTCGCCCCAATAACGCTGACGACTGAATAACCAATCTCTTAATTTGTAATTAACTTTCTTTTCGCCAGCACCTTTTTGCTCTAATAATTGAATAGCTTTAGTAATTGCCGCTTCATTTTCTAAACCATCAAGTTCACCAGAATTAATATGTTTACCTTCACCAGTGTATGCTGCTTCTTCAACATTTCCACCTTCGATGACTTCAATGATTGGCAAATCAAACTTTTTAGCAAATTCATAATCTCTGTCATCATGCGCTGGTACTGCCATAATTGCTCCAGTACCATATGTTGATAATACATAATCAGCAATCCAAATTTGTACTTTTTCACCAGATAAAGGATTAATTGCATATGCACCAGTAAACACACCTGATTTATCTTTTGCTAAATCTGTACGTTCTAAATCTGACTTTTTAGAAGCTTCTGTTTGATAAGCTTTTACTTTTTCTTTATATTCATCAGTTGTAATTGAATTAACTAATGCATGTTCAGGACTTAAGACTAAGAATGATGCACCATAGATAGTATCTGGTCTAGTCGTAAATACTTCTACTTTTCCTTCCGTATTATCTACATCAAATGAAACTTTGGCCCCTTCAGAACGTCCAATCCAATTGCGCTGCATATCTTTTAAAGACTCAGGCCAATCTAAATCATCTAAATCTGCTAATAATTGATCTGCATATTCTGTGATTTTAAGTACCCATTGTTTCATCGGCTTACGATAAACTGGATGTCCACCACGTTCAGAGACACCATCAATCACTTCTTCGTTAGATAAAACAGTGCCTAATGCTGGACACCAGTTAACTGCAACTTCATCAACGTATGCTAAACCTTTGTTATATAACTGTATGAAAATCCACTGTGTCCATTTATAGTATTCTGGATCTGTTGTATTAACTTCACGATCCCAATCATAACTGAACCCTAATTCTTTAATTTGTCGTTTAAAAGTTTGGATATTTTTCTTTGTAAATTCACGTGGGTCGTTGCCAGTGTCTAAAGCATATTGCTCTGCTGGTAATCCGAATGCATCCCACCCCATCGGATGTAATACATTATAACCTTGCATCCTTTTATATCTTGAAATGATATCTGTTGCTGTATAGCCCTCAGGATGTCCAACATGTAAACCAGCACCTGATGGATATGGAAACATGTCTAAAGCATAAAATTTCTTTTGACCTAAGTTATCATTTGTTTTAAATGTTTTATTTTCGTCCCAATAGTCTTGCCATTTCTTTTCAATTTGATTGTGGTTGTAATTCAACACATTTCCTCCTATTCAATAAAAAAGACACCTCTAACTATTCTATTTACATAGGGACGACATTTGCCGCGTTACCACCCTATTTCACAAAAATTGTGCACTCATTTTAATAGTAAGAGATGTCATTCATTCAATTTAAAATTAATACGATTTACATTTAGTCCTTAACACTAGCTCTCAGCATCACTAGCTTTCTGTAGAAAAGCTCCAAACGAAATTAAATTATACAAATTAATATTATGTTATAACGACATTTATTTCAAGTCTATAACGTTAATTCTATTTACTCATTATGCATCTATTTTTTTAGGTTGCGTATTATTCTCCTTGAAAACCATTAATAATATTAATGCAAATACAAGTAGTAGCATCATACCGATAAACATCATGCGCATATTAAACGCATCAACTAATACACCACCAAGAAATGGACCAAATGCTTTTCCTACTGTAGCAGCTGAATTCACAAAACCTTGGTACTGTCCTTGCTTACCATCTGGCGCTAACTGATTGGCTATAGTTGGAACTGCTGGCCATACAAACATTTCTCCAAAAGTTAAAATAATCATACCGACAACAAATATTGTAAAGTTTTCAGCAAAACTCGTGACAAAGAACGACAACATAAAAATGATGATGCCGACAAACATTTGCTTCTTTAAGTTTCCTTTTAACAGATAGAGAATCGGTTTAATTAATGGTTGTGCTACTAAAATCATTATTCCGTTAATTGTCCATAAGACACTATATTGTGCCATTGAAATATTAATAGATTGTGTAAATGATGCGATTGTAGACTCCCATTGAATATATGCAACCCAACAAATTGCAAACATTGCACAAATTAGTACTAATGAAATAAATCTTGCTTTATTCTTTTTACCAGTAATATCTAAATGAGTTGGATATTTAACTTTTGCATTAATTTCAATATTAAATTGCGTTACCGCGACAAGCGCAAACACAACATACATAATAAGATTGGCTAAAAAGATATAGTTAAAGCTAAATTCTGCGACAAAGCCGCCCATTGCAGCACCGACAGCCACACCAATATTTTGCGCTAAGTATATCGCATTAAACGTTTGTCTTCCGCCATTCGGCCACACTGCTCCAGCCATAGCGTATATCGCAGGAATAATCATTCCGCCACCAAAGCCTAACATTACAAGCCATACAGCATACCAAGGCCACCCGTGAAAGAAATTAAGTAGCGTTGTACTACAAAGACAAGTGAAAGTTCCAATTAAAATCGTCTTGTATCCACCTAATTTATCAAATAGTGAACCACCTAATAAGTTTCCAATAACCATGCCAAATGAATTTATCATTAGCACTAAACCAGCAACAGTTAAACTTTTTCCAAGTTCTTGTTTCATATAAATTGTATTTAAAGGCCACAAAAAACTGGAACCAGTAATATTTAACGCCATGCCAATTACTAGCCACCAGACTGATTTAGGTATATTCATATTTCATAGTTCCTCTCTCTTTTTTGTCAAACTATAATAAACACTATAACATTAAAATATGTTAAAATCTGTACTTAGAACTCTTTTTTTATAGAAAGGAAAATGACATATGGGCAATCATTTCCAATACGCTTTTGAAAACAAACGTTATCACACATGGAATTACCATTTAAAAAATAAATTTGGACAAAAAATATTTAAAGTTGCATTGGATGGCGGGTTTGACTGTCCTAACCGCGATGGCACTGTAGCACATGGTGGATGTACATTTTGTTCTGCTGCAGGTAGCGGAGACTTTGCAGGTAATCGTGCAGATTCAATCGCAGTACAATTTAAAGAAATTAAAGAAAAGATGCATGAGAAATGGCACGAAGGAAAATATATTGCTTATTTTCAGGCATTTACAAATACACATGCACCGGTTGAAGTATTAAAAGAAAAATTCGAACCTGTACTTAAAGAACCGGGTGTTGTGGGATTATCTATTGGTACGCGTCCTGACTGTCTACCAGACGATGTTGTCGAATATTTAGCAGATTTGAATCAACGAACATACTTATGGGTTGAATTAGGACTACAAACAATCCATCAGTCAACATCTGATTTAATCAATCGTGCCCATGATATGAAAACTTATTATGATGGTGTGGCAAAATTACGTAAGCATAATATCAATGTATGTACACACATCATTAATGGCTTACCTGGCGAAGACTATGACATGATGATGGCTACTGCCAAAGAAGTTGCACAAATGGATGTACAAGGTATTAAAATTCATTTACTTCATTTGTTAAAAGGTACACCGATGGTAAAACAATACGATAAAGGTTTATTAACTTTTATGACTCAAGAAGAGTACACAAACCTAGTTGTGGACCAATTAGAAGTGATTCCCCCTGAAATGATCGTTCACCGAATTACCGGTGATGGTCCAATAGATATCATGGTAGGTCCAATGTGGAGTGTTAATAAATGGGAAGTATTAAATGGCATCGATGCTGAATTAGCACGTAGAAATTCTTATCAAGGCTTGCGTTACAAGTCTAAGGTGAAGCAATGAAATTAGAACGTATACTCCCTTTTTCAAAAACACTTATTAAACAACATATAACACCAGAAAGTCTTGTTGTAGACGCAACTTGCGGTAACGGCAATGACACTTTATTTTTAGCCGAACAAGTACCAGAAGGACATGTTTATGGTTTCGACATTCAAGATTTAGCTTTGGAAAATACACGTGATAAAGTTAAGGATTTCAATCATGTTTCTTTAATAAAAGATGGACATGAAAATATTGAACATCATATAAATGATGCACATAAAGGTCATATTGATGCAGCCATCTTTAACCTAGGTTATTTGCCTAAAGGTGATAAATCTATCGTGACAAAGCCTGACACGACAATCCAAGCTATTAATTCATTGCTATCATTAATGTCAATTGAAGGTATTATTGTACTTGTTATATATCATGGTCATAGCGAAGGACAAATTGAGAAGCATGCATTGCTTGATTACTTGAGTACTTTGGATCAAAAGCATGCGCAAGTTTTGCAATATCAATTTTTAAACCAACGTAATCATGCTCCATTCATTTGTGCCATAGAAAAAATTTCTTAAGCATTTGCTGCGCTATACTATTTATAATTTAGGATTGAGTAGTCAACATTTGAAAAATTAATGCCAACAACAAAAAGAGGTTTTCAACTTAATGAAAACCTCTTTTTATGCTATTAAACTTACACAGCAATAATTGCGTTTAAACTATTTTGCATTGCTGTTGCTCTACTTGCAATCGCATCACTGATGAAATTCAACAACTCTACTTTCTCTTGTTGTAACTTTTCATTGAAATGAATAATAACTGTTCTTTCATCGTCAACAGGACGCTCTTTGTAAATCCATTCTAATTCAACTAAATTATTATACGTTCTCGTACGCTTATACGGTTTAACTTCAACAAATCTGTCCATTTCTTTAAGCGTCATAGAACCTTTTTGCCATAAAGTTAGTAATATTAAAATTTCTTCTCTAGACATTTTGTATTCGCTTTCAATCTCGCTGAAAATTGAGTTAATGTCACCCAAAAGTGTTTCTAATTGCAAAATTCCAAATACAGTGTCGTTATTTACTTTTTTCATGCTAAACATCTCCCAATTAATAATCACATATTTAGCTACCATACAAGTATTAACAAACATCCCAACAATCCCAAAACTTGTATGTGCTAACTTATGCATAAAACTACAAGTGTAAATAAACTTGCTTTCTATTCAATTGTCAAAGTTGAATAAAATTAAATAAGTATAAAAACCAATAATCAATAGAGTTAATATTTAGAAATAAGATAATAGTACATAAAACAAATCACTCTATTACATATTAATTTTATAATTTATATACAAAGAAAATATATCAATATTACCATTAAATTGCAACAATTCTACATATATTTCTTCAAAAAAGATACGCATTGAATTTTTATTACATATAACTCTCATGAAAATTGATTAAACTAAATTAATTAGTTAGCCTTAAATTTAACAAATTAAATCAAACCGAATGAGGCTAAATTGGTTATTTTTCAAGATATGATTTGTATAAATCAAAACATTTCTTACAAATCAAATGTGTATAAAATGTGATATACATTCTCAACCTTAAAAAAGTTAAAAAAAAGATGAGCATCTACTGTCTCATCTTTTTAGAATATTAAATTTCTACAATTTCGTCATCTTCAACAATAAAGCCCATTGTATTGACGCTGTTATTTAAGAAAGTCAGAATATAACGCATTACTTCATCGCGTTCTGGCTCATTGTGAACCTCGTGGTAAAAACCTTGCCAAGCTTTAAAATATAATTCAGGTGTTTGATATTTTTCTTTAAACTCATCAATTGCCCTAGTATCAACAATTAAATCCTTCGTTCCATACATTAATAGCGTTGGCATTGGTTGAATGTCATGAATATGAGCCATCGTATCTTTCATCGTCTCATTAATTGTATTATACCAATGATACGTTGCTTTTTTTAACATTAAACCATCGTTAACTGTTTCTTCAACAATTTCTAAATTACGTGTTAAATCTTTTGGTTCTACACCAACATTAAAACGTGTGTCTTTTGAAATTTTACCTATATTTGAAACAAGTTTATCTTTACGATTTTTTCCATTCTTTTGAAGTTCTAGCATAGGAGAAATTAACATCATCCCCTCGATTGGCAATTCTACTTTTTCAAGTAAATTTAATAAAATCAAACCGCCAAGTCCTACCCCTAATACATAAGTAGGAATTTTATATTCATTAGCTATCTTTAACCAGTCTAGCAAACTTTCGTGATACGTTTGAAAGTTTTCAATTTGTCCTTTATTAGCTCTTGAAGTTTGACCTTGACCAGGCAAATCTCCCATAATCACATGATAGCCATTTCTTCTTAACATCGTAATAACATATGCATATCTTCCCGTATGTTCTAATATATTATGAGCAATAACAACGACGCCTTTCGCATCATTTTCAGCTTCCCACTTCCACATTATTATACTGCCCCTTTTTCATTAATCTTCAATAACATAATTATAGCAAATTCACTATGTAGATTTCTATTTATAGTATTATTGTTGTCCATATTATTATATATAAATGAAATCAACATCAATAATAGTGTAATTATACATAATTATTTTTGATTGTTTTTGATGAAAACGCTTTCTCGAATATTTTTTTCATGCTAAACTTATTGTAAACACAAGGGTTTGGAGGAGTAGCAATGGCACTATTAAAGAATTTTTTTATCGGATTATCTAATAATAGTTTTTTAAACAACGCAGCAAAAAAAGTGGGCCCACGTTTGGGCGCCAATAAAGTCGTTGCCGGAAATACAATTCCAGAGTTAATTAATACAATCGAATACTTAAATGACAAGAATATCGCTGTTACAGTAGACAATTTAGGGGAATTTGTCGGTACAGTTGAAGAAAGTAATCATGCTAAAGAACAAATTTTAACAATTATGGACGCGCTTCATCAACATGGCGTAAAGGCACATATGTCTGTTAAATTGAGTCAGTTAGGTGCAGAATTCGACTTAGAATTAGCTTACCAAAATTTAAGAGAGATTTTACTTAAAGCAAATACTTACAACAATATGCATATAAATATTGATACTGAAAAATATGCTAGCCTGCAACAAATTGTTCAAGTTTTAGATCGCTTAAAAGGCGAATTTAGAAATGTTGGTACTGTAATTCAAGCATATTTATACGATAGCCATGAATTAGTTGATAAGTACCAAGATTTACGATTACGTTTGGTTAAAGGTGCATATAAAGAAAACGAATCAATTGCATTTCAATCTAAGGAAGACGTAGATGCAAATTACATCAAAATAATTGAACAACGTTTGTTAAGCGCACGCAATTTCACTTCAATTGCAACACATGACCATCGCATCATTAATCATGTAAAACAATTTATGAAAGAAAATCACATTGAAAAAGATCGTATGGAATTCCAAATGCTCTATGGTTTTAGATCAGAGTTAGCAGAAGAAATCGCAAATGAAGGCTATAATTTCACTATTTATGTACCTTATGGCGATGATTGGTTTGCGTATTTTATGAGAAGATTAGCAGAACGCCCACAAAACCTATCTCTTGCTGTAAAAGAATTTGTGAAACCTGCTGGCTTAAAACGTGTTGGCATAATTGCAGCTTTAGGAGCTACAGTTATGTTAGGTTTAAGTACAATTAAAAATTTATGCCGTAAATAGAGCATGGCATAAACAATAATTTAGGAGTCTGGAACAATAATCAATGTTCTAGGCTCCTAAATGTTATATTGGCAGTTCTGAAACATTTATAAATCTTTGATTATGAACTCACAACAGTGCTCTATGCTTTTATAGATTTTAATAAATTAGCCATTTCAATTGCACTTACTGCTGCTTCAGCACCTTTATTGCCAGCTTTCGTACCTGCTCTTTCCACAGCTTGTTCAATACTTTCAGTCGTTAAAATACCAAATATGACTGGTACATTAGTTTGATCATTCACTTTAGAAACACCTTTCGCGACTTCATTACAAACATAATCATAATGAGACGTAGCACCGCGAATTACGCATCCTAATGTAATTACTGCATCATAATTTCCTGATGAGGCTAATTTTTTAGCTACTAACGGAATTTCAAACGCACCTGGCACAAATGCTACATCAATATTGTCTTCATTAACATCATGTCGAATCAAAGTATCTTTTGCACCTTCAAGTAATCTTCCAGTGATAAAATCATTAAATCGACTAACTACGATTGCAACTTTCAAATCTTTTCCAATTAATTTACCTTCAAAATTCATGTTAAAATCCTCCTATATTAAATGACCCATTTTTATTTTTTTCGTTTCCATATAATCATGATTATGTACCGTTTCTGGTACGATAACTTCAATTCTTTCTGCAATATCAATGCCATATTGTTTTAATCCCTCAAATTTACTTGGATTATTACTTAATAAATTGATATGTTCGATGTTAAAATATTTTAAAATCTGTGCAGCAATATGATAATCTCGCAAATCTTCATCAAAACCTAATGCTAAATTTGCAGTTACTGTATCATATCCTTGCTCAATTAATTCATATGCGCGTAATTTGTTTAACAATCCTATGCCACGACCTTCTTGAGGTAGATAAATAATCATGCCACCATGTTCATTGATATACTTCATAGACGATTCAAGTTGAGCACCACAATCACAACGTTGACTATGGAAAATATCGCCTGTAAGGCACGCAGAATGTAAGCGTACATTTTCATGTTGTCGAATTGCACCTTTTGTCAGTACAACTATCTCTTCATCTGTGTAAGTCGCTTTAAAACCATACATATCAAATGTTCCGAAATCTGTAGGCATTTTCACTTTTGCCTTAAATTCAATTTCTGGTTCTAATTTTTTACGATATTCAATTAAATCATCAATCGTAATCATCTTTAATTGATGTTTTTCTTTAAACTTTTGTAAATCTTGTCCTTTCGCCATCGTGCCGTCATCATTCATAATCTCACAAATGACACCAGCGGGCTTGGCACCAGTAAGTTTAGCTAAATCAACAGCCGCTTCTGTGTGTCCATTTCTAGCTAATACGCCTTTATCTTGTGCTACTAATGGAAATAAATGACCAGGACGATTAAAATCTTTAGCTTCACTACTAGGATCAATGAGCTTTTTGGCAGTCAATGTACGTTCATAAGCACTAATTCCTGTTGTTGTATCTACATGATCAATACTTACTGTAAATTGCGTACCAAAGATGTCGGAGTTATCATCAACCATTTGTACCAAATCCAAACGTTGTGCAATATCTTTAGACACTGGTGCGCATATTAATCCCCTTGCTTCTTTCGCCATAAAATTAATGGTATTATCGTTCATCCATTCAGTGACCGCTACTAAATCACCTTCATTTTCACGATTCTCATCATCTACTACAATAATTGTTTCTCCATTTTTTAAAGCCATTAAAGCACTGTCAATATTATCTAATTGCATGCTACCCCTCCTAAAAACCAAATGCTCTTAATTTATCTACAGATAATTGGTCTTTATCTTTATTTAAAATATTTTCAACATATTTAAACAAAACGTCTGTTTCTAAATGTACTTTATCTCCTAATTTTTTGGATGATAAAATCGTTGAACGCCTCGTTTCTGGAATAAGATGAATGTCAAAACTGTTATCATGCTTATCAAATACCGTTAGACTTACACCATCCACAGTAATAGACCCTTGCTTAACTAACTGATTATTAATATGTTGGCTACATTGAATCGTAATAATTTTGGCATTGGCTGTTTCATTTATTTTTGAAACTGTTCCTAGTTCATCTACATGACCGAGGACAAAATGTCCACCAAACCTACCGTTACCACTCATGGCACGCTCTAAATTTACTTCTGATTGTCGCTTAACATCTGCTAAATAGGTTTTATTTTCAGTGCCTTTAATTACTTGAACAGTAAAAGATGTCTGATCAAAATCAATCACTGTTAAACATGCACCATTAACACTGATGGAATCACCAATATGCATATCTGCCGTAATCTTATGTGCTTCGATTTCAATCGTCCTGACTGATTGACGAATTTGAACACTTTTAACGACACCTATTTCTTCAACGATGCCAGTAAACATGCATCATCACTTCTTTCGTAAAGTTAATTTAACATTTTGATTTAATAACTCGGAATGAACAATTTCAAATTGGTTCGCATCTGGTATCTCAATCACATCATTTGTTTGATAAAATTGATAATTTCCAGATCCGCCAATTAATTTCGGGGCATAATAGAGAATAAATTCATCTATATAATTAGATTGGAGAAATTCTGAAGTAGTGGTTGGACCTGCCTCGACTAGCAAAGTTCCAACTCCTCTTTTATATAAATTGTGAAGAATTGTTGTTAAATCGCAAGACTTCAAGTAAATAATTTCAATATGTGTTTGATTGGTTGTTAAATTTGGATTTTCAGTATATATCCAAATTGGTGTTGATTCATCTTGATAAATTTGCTGATTAAAATGAATATTCCCAGACTTAGACAATATTACTTTTATAGGGTTTTTTCCATCTTGAATACGTGTAGTATATTGTGGATCATCTAATTCAACTGTACGTCTTCCAGTTAACACTGCGTCGTGTCGATGTCTTAACTTATAGACATCTTGTTTAACCTCTTTGTTAGTAATCCATTGACTTTGTCCATTATCATTCGCTTGTTTACCATCTAAACTTGCAGATACTTTCACTGTAATTTGTGGCAGTTGCTTTGCTTTTGCTTTAAAAAAGTCTTGGTATAATTGTGATGCCCGTTCATCATCAACGCATTCAACCTCAATACCGTGAGCCCGTAACGTCTCATCACCATGTGTGTCTAACGAATTGTCTTTTGTTGCGTATACTACTTTTGCTATCTTACAATCAATTATTTTGTTAACACAGGGTGGTGTTGAACCAAAATGACTACATGGCTCTAACGTAATATAAATCGTCGCACCTTCAGCATTTTGTTGTGCCATATCAAGTGCTTGAACCTCCGCATGCTTGTCACCTTTTCTCAAGTGTGCACCAATACCAACAATCCTACCTTCTTTAACTACAACAGCGCCAACGGGTGGATTAACACCTGTTTGACCTTGTACCATATTTGCAAGTTGAATCGCATAATCCATAAATTGACTCAAATGATCACCTCTATAAACAAAAATCCTCACATCATGAATTAAGATGCAAGGAGAAAAATTTATCGTTAAATAAGCCTATTTGTACACATTTTTACAAATACGCTACATTATCTTTGTCGATAATTAACATTCTTTCTCCCATCCAGACTTTAACTGTCGGCTCTAGAATCTCACTAGATCAGCCACTAATATGAAACATATTAGCAGGTCGCAGGCTTTATTTACTGCCGGTTGGGAATTTCACCCTGCCCCGAAAGAATTATATATGAAATTGTTATAGATTATTTGAGTACGTAGTATGTCAACTACATTTAAAATGATACTATATGTTTTCTGAAAAAACAATTAATGACGGTTTTAATTTAATATAATCTGAGTACTATAGGCATCTCATTGATATGATTCTTACTAACAGACATTAAAATCAAACCTTCAATTCGTCTCTATAGAGCGTTCTCTTTATTATCTTCTAGTTACAAATTATTGATTGTCACTGCGCTGTTGTTGCTCATTCGATTCTAAAGCATCATATAATTGAGATACTGTATGCGCAACTTGTTCTACAATCATTTTCACACCGTTTCGTAGTTTATTAACACCGTTTGTCATTTGACCTATCGCAATCATATTTGTTAATGTTCCAAACCTTGGACTAATAACTTGATTGGTTTCCGGAATGATTTGTATGCCTCCCATTGGGTGTGCTTGTACAATTTGTCTATTTTCAAGATTTTTAATTAATTGATCATCTTGATCCAATTCATTTAAATGACTTTTTGCACCTGTCGCGTTAATGACAACATTATATATGTCTACTGATTCTTGGTTTTTGTATGAAAAATAATACAACTTGCCATCATGTTTCACATCTTCTAAATCTTTTTTCAAAATTAAAGACTTATTTTCTATTAATTCAATAATTAGTTCAGCAGTTCTTGGAGGCATTGGATTTGAATTTAATTGAATCATCTTTGAGTATTTTTGATTAAATTGATGTTGGTCTTCAATACTTAAGCTATTCCATATCCAATTTAAATTCTCTTTCAAATGTTCAATCATACTTTGGAAAATGCCCATTTCTGTTGGACGCGCTAAATCATACTTCAAATCTGCAATATGATTTCCTGTACGTCTATGTACTAATTTTTTAAAATCAATGTCATATTCAGCACATTCTTTTAAAAATAAAGAAACTAAAGTATCAAGCGGTGCATTGCCGAAATGATGTTTTTTAATGTCATTTAATTTGTCTTTAGTTAAGTACTTGAATGTCACGTCTATCATTGTACCTCTTACACTTGGTAAATGAGCAGAACGACTCGTCATAGTAATTGGTAATTTTGGATGATGAGCAGCAACATAACGGACAACATCTAAACTGGCAAGGCCTGTACCAATAATCGCAATATCGTCCAGTTCATTTACTTCGTCTAACGTATTATA
This sequence comes from Staphylococcus sp. EG-SA-14, assembly GCF_017151935.1. NCBI lineage: Bacteria > Bacillati > Bacillota > Bacilli > Caryophanales > Staphylococcaceae > Staphylococcus > Staphylococcus sp. EG-SA-14. Next base: position 18,684 of record NZ_JACVZM010000027.1, read on the forward strand.
TGTTGGATAAGGCGTAGCGATATATCCTTTTTTACCCTTTAAGTTATATGGATCATGGTAGGCAAATGTACCACATGTTAAAAATACATAATCGTACGCTTGCCATGATTGTCCTGAATTTGTAGTACATATGTAATAAGTTAAATTCGTTTCATCGATATTAGAATTTGTATAAATCTCTTGAACTTTATTATAATTAGTTGATATATTTGGATATTTTTTCGTGAACATAGATAAATAAGATTTCATATAATGTCCGAATACAAATCTCGGTAAATATGCAGGTTCATCAAAATTAAAATCAGTTTGTTGTTTATACCACTTCCAAAATTCAGTCTCATCATCTAAATTTAAACTCATCTTTTTCGAAGGCATATTAATTAGCAGCTCAGAACTATCATTTTGAAATGGTACGCCCTGTCCCATATTTACTTTATCATCGTATAAATCTATATCTAATTGATTAAACTTCGGGTGCTTAACTAACTCTCTCAATACACTTACACCAGCAGTTCCCATGCCTATTATTGCTACACGCATATATCATCCATCCTTTTGTAATTCAAAATATTATATTTAAACTATTACCTATAATTATAGCAATTTGGTATTTCCAATAAAATTTATTAAGGTAAGCTATTATTTCACTTTCACAACCATTAAACCATTTAAAACTTTTCATTTAATATCAACCTTAGTGTTTGTGTTAAAATATTTTTAACGAGGTGAATTAAATTGAAATTTATAGCAAAGATATTAATCTCATTAGTAATTCTATTTATGATTTTTAGTCGTAAAAACAAAGCTTCTTAATCAATACCCTTGATTACAAAATAAATTCAACTAAGGTGATTGGCCATACACTCAAGATATGGCTAATCACCTTTTTCAATGCAGAACAAAGAGTATATTTTGCAAAATCAATATCTATAATTTATCTTTAATACCCTTTTAATACTAAAACCAAATTTAAATTACATAGTCATATCGTGTAATATACCAAAGGAACATAGACATTCATCTATATAGATGATAATCTATTTAACGTCTAGGAGGTATGTTATGACGTATAAAGAACTAGCAACATTTTTAAAAGTTTTATCAGATTCAAGCAGATTAGAAATACTAGATTTACTTTCTTGTGGAGAGTTATGCGCTTGTGATTTGTTAGCACATTTTCAATTCTCTCAACCTACACTTAGCTATCATATGAAAGCATTAGTAAAAACCAACTTAGTTACGACACGAAAAATCGGAAATAAACATTTATACCAGCTCAATCATAATATTTTTGAGTCCGTAATTAATAACTTGTCTAAGGTTCATACCTCTAACCAACGATGTATTTGTCATAACCTTAAGACTGGTGAATGCTAATGATGACAACTTTAGCGACACTCATTTTTCTAGTAACTTTATTATTTGTATTATGGCAACCTAAAGGCCTAGATATTGGCATTACCGCACTAACTGGTGCCTTTATTGCTGTTATTACTGGTGTTGTAAGTTTTTCCGATGTTTTCGAAGTAACAGGTATTGTTTGGAATGCTACTTTGACTTTTGTCTCAGTCATTCTTATTTCATTAATATTAGATAAAGTTGGATTATTCGAATGGTCAGCTATTCACATGCTTCATGCTTCAAAAGGCAATGGTTTAAAAATGTTCGTTTATATCATATTATTGGGTGCCATTGTTGCTGCATTTTTCGCAAATGATGGCGCAGCGTTAATCTTAACGCCTATTGTATTAGCGATGGTTAAAAATATAGGTTTTAGTAAGCGGGCCATATTCCCTTTTATTATTGCGAGTGGTTTTATAGCTGACACAACTTCTTTACCTTTAATCGTGAGCAATCTAGTGAATATTATATCTGCTGATTATTTTCATGTAGGATTCGTTCGATATTTTAGTAGAATGATTATACCTAATTTATTCTCGCTTTTAGCAAGTATTATAGTATTGTGGTTATATTTTAGAAAGGCGATACCTAAAACGTTTGATGATAATAATATAAAGCATCCTAAAGATGCCATTAATGATTTAAAGCTATTTAAAATTTCATGGATTGTTCTAGTTATATTACTTTTCGGCTATCTAATCAGTGAATTTACTAAAATTCCGGTATCGATTTTCACTGGAATCATTGCTTTTATTTTTCTAATGTTGGCTCGTAAATCAAATGCTGTAAATATTAAGCAAGTCATTAAGGGCGCACCTTGGAATATAGTATTATTTTCAATTGGTATGTATATCGTCGTATTCGGCTTAAGAAATGCTGGCATTACTTTAATATTGGCTAAAATATTAGAATATATTTCCAATTACGGTCTATTTAGCACCATTTTGGGAATGGGCTTCATTTCAGCGTTTTTATCATCAATAATGAATAATATGCCTACAGTTTTAATAGATGCGATTGCTATTGGTCAATCAAATGTCCATGGCATGTTAAAAGAAGGCCTAATTTATGCGAATGTTATCGGTTCTGATTTAGGTCCAAAAATTACACCGATAGGCTCTTTAGCTACATTACTGTGGTTACACGTCTTAACACAAAAAGATGTTAAGATTTCTTGGGGCACATACTTTAAAACTGGTATCATCATTACAATTCCAGTACTATTTATAACCCTCATAGGGTTGTATCTAACACTTATCATATTTTAATTAATTAGGAGATTGTTATGACTAAAAAAACAATTTATTTTATATGTACAGGCAACTCATGTCGAAGTCAAATGGCTGAAGGTTGGGCTAAACAAATCTTAGCGGATGATTGGAATGTATATTCTGCTGGTATCGAAACACACGGTGTTAATCCCAAAGCGATAGAAGCTATGAAAGAAGTAGGCATTGATATATCAAATCATACATCAAATTTAATCGATAATAATATTATTAAAAATTCAAATTTAGTTGTTACATTATGTAGTGATGCAGACGTAAATTGCCCTTCTTTACCAACAAATGTTAAGAAAGAACATTGGGGATTTGATGATCCTGCAGGCAAGCCTTGGTCAGAGTTCCAACGTGTAAGAGATGAAATTAAAATCGCAATTGAAAATTTCAAATCACGATGAGAGTGGGACAGAAATGATAAAAAAACACTAATGATTTATTATGTAGTGGTTCTTTATCATTAGCTATAACTAATGTGTACTTAAAAATAGGAATACATGAGTAAAACGCATGCATAAGAAATACTAATTTCTAAAGAAAAAGTAATTCTTTATCGATGTCCTACCCCACTTGCATTGGTGGGATTATCAATCAATGTGTTTTCTCTAATGCAAAAAGACGCTTTCTATCAAAACAAGATAGAAAGCGTCTTTTTAGTATGTCCGAGTCATAAAAACAACTCGTAGCTTATCAAATTACTTATTCAAATGTTTACTGTCATCTTTATACACAAAGTATTTGAAGTATTTTCCTTCAGTCTTCATGTTCTTATAAAAGTCAGCGATAATTGTTGCATTACTTTCTGCCCACTTAATATCAGTAGCATATTGATGTTCTCCTGGATTTTTTGGATTCCATCTCATACTATACAATGTATTTTGATCTGTGCTTGATAAGAAGTGCTTATGAATGAAATCAGCACCGCCTGAAATAGCTTTTTCAGGTGTATCCCAACCATGCTTTTTAGCATATTCTGCACCTGTTTTAATTGGGTCTTTATCAAGGGCTCCTACTCCATAGAAATTGTAGTACTTTTTGCCATCAATTTCGACTCCATTAGCTAATTCACTTTTAACTGCGCCAGTTTCTAATAATGCATGTGAAATTAAATAAACTTCGTTAACGTGCTTATCTTTAGCAGCTTTTAAGAAATCATCCGTATGTTTCAATAACGTTGGTCTATCTACTAACATACGTTTAATTCTATTTTTATCAATCCCTTGATACTTTGATAAATCTAAAAATTGATATTTTTGCTTTTCATTATCGATAAAAGTACCGCTATCCATTGCACTTTTAATTTCAGTTGCAGATGCATCTCTCCATGCATCATTCTTTTTATTTGATACCTGTTGACTCGTATAATTATTTATTTGTTTCTTTGCTGCATCGTTTAATGTAACATTTAACTTTTCAATCTTAATGTCGGATTTAACATGTTTGAAAAATATCTGATCGGATATCATTGAGAAAAATAAAAATGAGACAACAGCAAATATGACAACAAGTCCTATTATTCCAAAAATAGAACCTTTCTTGTGTTTATTCATATCCACACCTCTTAGGTCATTGTTGTTATACATTCAGTTTGACTACGATAATAAAGTTTAACATTATTAAAACCGTTTAACAATTTTATCTATGCATTGTTACATATTCATAAATAAACAGTAATGTAAATGAAACGTTTTAAACCATTTATCAACATTACTTTACGTTGATCTACGAATCATAAATGTTTTATCTTTTTGTATAACCTTTGAAAACCTTTATATCAATAATCTTATTATTCACGTATTAAAAAACAAAAAATTCTTTTGTTCGTTTACTTAGTTTCTTTTTTATAATCCATCATAATAAAACTTGCTGCATTTGATCTATTTTTATAATAGTACTGATTTAAATCAATCGTACCTTCAATTTGACCATCACGATACATCATTTCATTAGTGAAGTTATTTATCATCACGAAATCAGCGCGATCTCTTATAACATCTAAATCGTCGTTTCGTGCAAAAAAATGTTCTAAATTTAAATGTGCGTAATCCATTGTTACCTCCCGATTACAAATTTTGTTCTATCTACTATTTAGCAAAGTAATAATACATCATATCACATTAAATTAATTACTTATGTCTTATATTTAACACTTAATTTAGCGATTACGCAAATGAATGATTTTTCTAAATATTTTATTCTAACTTTATCCGGAAATATTTGTTATACGTATAACTTGGAGAATGACTACTTGAAATTTAATGACGTATACAACAAACACCACAAAATCATACACCATCTTTTAAAAAAAATATAATATTAGCTATAATTATGATGAGTATTATCAATTACTCTTGATAAAAATGTGGCAATTGAGTCAGATATATAAACCCTCAAGCAAGCAATCTTTATCCTCTTTTTTATTCACTCGATTAAATTATTACCTTATCGATTTATTCAGACAACAAAATCAATTAAAAGATGTCATTTTATGTGAGAATAATTCACCAACATTAACTGAACAACCAACATACTTTAATGAACATGACCTTCGTTTACAAGATATCTTCAAGCTTTTAAATCATAGAGAAAGACTATGGCTCAAACTATACCTTGAAGGATACAAGCAATTTGAAATTGCTGAAATCATGTCATTATCGCTTTCAACGATTAAATTAATTAAGATGTCCGTTAAGCGTAAATGCCAACATAATTTTAATTAGTTTATTGTGAAATTTCGGTCGATGTGTTAATGATGTTGAAACACCCTAACATCTTCATATAAATTTATTTTAACCATTAAATTAACAACTTATTAAACGAGGAGTACTATATTTGCAAGACAATTCTACTAAATATCTACTTTATATCCAAACTGCTACTTCAAACCATCTCGAAACAAATTGTGTCTTTTTACATTGCGATTACATTCTTAAAGTTCCAATTAACAAACTAGTTTCATATTATGCGAAATTGCATTTATCATCACAAAGTGTGCTAACTGAGACTGCAAAAAACATACTAAATATTAATAAACTGGTTCCTATTTACATCAACCCAAAAACTATACTTTTTCCGTTAAAACATAAACGTGCACCGATACAAATTTATATCAATGCACATTATATTGTTGGTATGACTGCCATAGGGAATTCAACATTAATACATTTTCAAGAAGGCATTCAGCTAGAAGTTGATGAGCCATTTTCTCTAGTTTCAAAAAAATGTCATGAAAGTTTAGCTTTGAAGCACTTCATTGAAAATACTATTTCGAATTAAATTTAATTTCTAAAAGTTTCTTAGTAAAGTATGATGTCACAATTTTTATAAAATATATGCTAACAATCATTAATAAAATCGCTCCAATAATTGTTAAAATAACAACAGTTGTAGATAAATCTACCTTAGGACTAACGAAAAATTGTACGCCAGATAGACTTGTAATTAGCCCAAATAAAAACAAACCTAATAAAGCAACATAAGCAAACATCATCACTACTAATGTAACAAACATACTATAACTTTTTGTTTCTTTATTTCGAAATACATTTTGTCTTAAGTAAGCATTAGCAAAGGTAACAGGCTTATTTAAGTTAACGCTGTCATCATCAGATATAGAAGACAATCGTTGATCTAATGCTTGTTTCTCCTTCTTGTTCAAAAACCATAATTGCTTTTTAACTTTTTTATCAAATGATGCTTTATTCATAATTAAGGATTTCTCTCCTTTATAATATTGACGTAATTTTAAACATTAGCGTCAATTGAAAGTGTATTTTATATATTTTACAGAAATATATGTATCAAATCTACAAAAATCCATATTACAATTTCATTTATGGTGATTTGACGCTAAAATACAGTCTGCTAATTTTTCAAACTAATGCTTTTTAGGTAGGTACAATGATAAATTTTAATCGTAAATATGTTTCATATATAATGAATCTATCCTTAAACATATTGCATTCAAAATAATTTTAAAAAATGAAAAGAAAGGATTTAGCATGCAAAAATTCAAAGACTTTTTTTACGATGATTTATCGGTTACACGAGGAAATTATTTTTTAACTTTAATGGCAGCATTTTTTATTACTATCATTTTATTTATCGGCATAGTTGTCAGTGAAGTACATTTACTTTATAGCATGCTAATTGTATTAGTAGGTTTAATTCTATTGAGGCTATTCAAAATCAATTTATTCTCTTTTAAAAAATTAACATTGTCTCAAGTTATTTATATTATAGGCGGTGCACTATTAATTTATGGGTTAGATAATCTTTATTTATATTTTCATGACGTACCGGCAAATGAACAACAATTAGAGCAAGCAATACGAAATACACCATTCTATATTTCTATTTTCACTGTTACCATCATCCCCGCTATTGTGGAAGAAATTGTTTTTCGCGGTATGATAATAAGGGTTATCTTCAGAAAACACTTGTTTTTAGGGTTAATTGTGTCTAGTTTAGTTTTTGCATCATTACACGAATCTGACACTTGGATTGGTTATTTACCTTACTTATATTCTGGTTTGATTTTTGGCCTAATTTATATAAAAACAAAACGATTAGAAGTTGTAATATTCATGCACTTCTTAAATAACTTGTTAGCTCTGCTCTTTATAATATGGAGATAATTTTGAGATAACCTTTCATATTATTTTCAAATTATCTATCTGATATTTATTTTATTGAACTTGAGTCACCACTTAAACTCAAAAATACGTGTCATCAAGTGCAAAATAATTTAGAACTAATACAAACATAAAAACTTTTGCTTTACGCTTAAAATCAAAAGTCACATACCTAGATATAAGTACAACTTGTATATTTTGTACTCTAATAGGTATGTGGCTTAAATAATATTTAATTCTTGAGTTGCATATAGTAATTGTTTTTATTCATTTTCTAAAATATGCGAGACTAATTTCCTTTTCTACTCCTGTTGAATCAATTTAGACTTTTTTATAACTCGCGCTTTTACTTAGCTGAATTTTGACTTCTTCTTCATTAATAACTATGATGGAAAAACCCCCGTAAGCACAATGCCTATGAGGGTTTAAATATATTTATATATTATAGAATAGAAAGACCTGAAGATTGAATATCTTTCGCAAAGCCTTTAACTGTATCTACTGATAATTCGTTAATATCGCGACCTAAGTTTGTATTCACTTTTTTCACAACATCTGCTGGGCATGTAATAATATCTGCACCAATTTCATCAGCTTGAATCACATTGAATAATTCGCGGCAACTTGCCCATAATAATTTAACGCCGTCTTTACTATGCGTAACTTTTACAGCCTCTTTCATTAATGGTAATGGATCTACGCCTGTATCTGCAATACGTCCTGCAAATACTGAAACATATGTTGGCACACCTTCAGTTACTGCTTCAGTTATTTCTTTAACTTGTTCAATTGTGTAAACAGCCGTAACGTTTAATCTCACATTGTCAGCTGAAAGTTTTTTAATTAAAGGAATCGTTGATTCACCTTTTGTATTTACAATAGGAATTTTAACAAATACATTTTCGCCATATTGTTTTAGAATTGCTGCTTCTTTTTCCATAGTTTCTAAATCGTCTGCAAATACTTCAAATGAAATTGAAGCATCTGGAATTTCTTTCACAGCTTCTTCAGCAAAAGCTTTGTAATCTGTTACGCCCGCTTTCGCCATTAAACTAGGATTTGTTGTAAAACCATCCACTTGTTTGTTTTTATAAGCTGCTTTCATTTCTTCAATATCTGCACCGTCCGCAAATACTTCTACATTTAGTTTAGCCATATAATATAGCCTCCTTGATTCTTATTAAAATTTTAACAACATCTGCATGTCTTTTTCTTACAACCATTTGTAAAAAATGATTTTTATTTCTTTGTTATATAAATCATTTATATCACGCTTTTATAATATATAGCTAATTTTTTGCCTATATTTTTTAAAAATGACTTTAGCAAACATTGTGTCTACAAGTTAATAAAACTATTGTTTTATGATTGTTTATGATACGATATGTAAATGATAACCATCCAGGAGGTTTAGCATGTCTCGTTCAAAAAAATACTTTTACTTATCTAGCTTAATGATTATTTTAAGCTTTTTCTTTAATACAAATAACGTTTTCCTAAGTGGACTTTTTAATTCTTTTATTAAATTAATACTTTTCTGCAGTGTTATTAACTCAATTGTACTAATTTTGTCTATAATTTTTGCAGATCGTTCAATTAAATCACTAAAGCCTGATGCAGATTGGATTAGAATTGCGAGTAAAAGTTTGCCTTGGATTATTCTAATTGTTATTTTAGTACATATCTTTTCAATTGTTCGTACATTCGGTTTTATTTAAAAAAGATAAAATGTCAATGTAGCGTTAATACAAAACAATACAATGTATCATGCTATAATGAGTAAAACAATTTGATGACGTTGTTGCGTATAAAAAATATTAGATTTTCGAAATCATAACTATGCATCTAATCGCTATAGTTATACAACAAGATATAACATATAATGAGGTTTGATAATGCATCGACAATTTTTGTCGTCGTGTTGCCAAAACCTCTTTTTTAAATTCAAACTACTTCTTTTCGAGGTGAACCAAATGCAATATGTATATATTTTTATCGGTGGTGCTTTAGGCGCTTTATTACGTTACCTCATTTCTTTTCTGAATACTGACGGAGGTTTTCCAATCGGAACACTGATAGCCAATTTGACTGGTGCCTTTGTAATGGGATTGCTAACAGCCTTAACAATTGCATTTTTTTCAAACCATCCGACCCTAAAAAAAGCTATTACGACTGGTTTTCTTGGTGCTTTAACGACTTTTTCAACATTTCAATTAGAATTAATACATATGTTTGATCATCAACAATTTATAACTTTACTACTATATGCTGTAACAAGTTATGTCTTTGGTATTTTGTTATGTTACGTCGGTATAAAACTAGGTGGTGGTTTATCATGATATCAATCATTTTAGTCATGATTGGCGGCGGTTTCGGCGCAATTGCTAGAAGTGCCATTACTGATTATTTTAATCATAAATTTACTTCAAAGTTACCTATCGCAACATTGATAGTAAATCTAGTTGGTAGTTTTTTAATTGGATTAACTATAGGCTTATCAATTTCAATCTCATGGTTCCCTGCGTTCTTTGTTACCGGTTTTTTAGGTGGCTTAACAACTTTCTCAACGTTAGCTAAAGAACTTACACTAATGATGACGCCAAAATTTAATATTAACCTTTTTCTCAATTATTCACTTTTACAATTCATCATTGGATTTATAGCTTGTTATATTGGCTATCATATTTAAAAATAAAATGCTTCATTCAGCAAATAGGTAAATTACGACACCTTCCTGAACGAAGCATTTTTTAATTTTCATGCAAATTTTTTAGCACCATATAATGCCTATCAAAATAAAACAATCTTTGTTGCCGTTTAAATAATGTGAATGTCAATAAATTCTCCAAACTAGTCGAAAATAAAACAGGCTGGGACATAAATCCCTAAAAAAACAGCAGTAAGATAATTTTCAATTAGAAAATATCTTACTGCTGTTCTCTATTTATACAATACTTCGTATTGAATGGCTTCGCTTTCCTAGGGTGCCGTCTC
>NZ_JACVZM010000028.1:0-27724 GCF_017151935.1 Staphylococcus sp. EG-SA-14
ATATTGTCCCAATTCTCTTTGCATCTGTCACATAATCTATTAGGTTTCTTGAACAAATTATAAATGGTTATATTTTCATATAACTTAGCACCACAACTCAAACAATTATTCATCAATCCAACCTCTTTTTAATGCTAATTTGTTCATCCTTTGAATCTCTTTTTTAGCTTGAATCATATTCATACTTACTCCTTCATGGAAAAACAATACTTTTCCAGTAGGACATTCTAATTTTCGTCCAACACGTCCAGCAATTTGTATTAAAGCCTCTTGAGTATATTGATGTGCATCGATAACAACAACATCCAAATTTGCCATTGTAAATCCACGTTCTAATATTGTCGTAGTAAAAATGACATCGAAATGTCCATTCCTTAATTGTTCAACTTTTTCAAAGCGAAAAACATCCTCGCTATGGACGTATGTTAATTTAGTAATTTTCTGCTTATAAACCGAAAATGTTTTAATCATTGTTTCTATATTGTTAAAAAACACCAGTGTATAACGTTGATTATTAATTTGATCTTGTAAAATTCGGTATAACATTTTCTGAATCTTCTTATTATTAAGTTTGAAATAACGATATTTAGGAACTGGAAGTGATTTTTTATGAAAGCGAGCTGGCAATTTAATTATATTTTCGTGGGGAATCTCTGACAGAAGTTGTTTCGGTGGTGTTGCTGTCATATAAATTGTTGCATGTTCAACTTTAGAAGATGACTTCAATGCTTGTTGTAAATTTTTATCCATTGATAAAGGAAAGGCATCGACTTCATCAATAAAAATAGTATCAAAGTGCTGTTTGAATCGGTAAAGTTGATGCACTGTGCATACAACAAAATGCCCTTCAAATTGTTGTCTTGATTGCTGGTGTAGTATGTCTATATCTTCATTAAGAAATGCGTCTTTAATACGTTTACTAATTTCTACAACAACATCTACACGCGGTGACACAATAGCTATATTATCTCCCTGTATTCTTGCATATTGAATGCCTTGAAACATCATTTCTGTCTTACCTGCACCTGTTACGGCATATAACAAAATCGTTTGTCTCATTCTAATGGCTCGAACAATATGTTCTGAGGCATAAGACTGCTGTTCCGACATTTCAAATGAGAGATGATAATATGCTTGTGATGAACTTTGCGAACTCTCTGTTATTTTATATCTTGTTACATTATCCATTCGACCCAGTGATATACAATTTCTGCAATATACAATTTTCTTGGAATGTACTGAGGAAGCATACTGATAAAAATGCTTTGGATTTGTACTTTCACATTGAACACAATAAAAGTTTGAATTTTGTTTGATGACACCTGTTACTTCTTTTTTTATTTTTTCATTAGTAAGTGAAGTATGAGGATGAATTAATTTCCCGTAATGTTTAATGCTTAAAACCTCATTTCAACGTAAAAAAGAGCCTAATATTATAATGATTTTCTTATATCTTTAGCATTTTGACTTTCAAATGATGAACATTTAAAGCCATGTATACGAGAGATAATTTCCAATTACAATATAGACTCTTTTATTAAAATTTTATAATTATGTTAATCTTATTTTTCTGCCAACATAGCCTAAACCTAATCCACCAGAACCTAAATGTGCTGCAACAACTGGACCAAACTCAGAGTATGCTACTTGATAACCTGAAGGACAATCTTCTTGTAACTTTTTGTATAACGCTTGACCATCTTCAAAATGATCTCCATTTATGACAAATAAAGTTACTTCTTCAAAGTCTTTTACAATATCTAATACTTTCTTTTCTAATGTTTGAATGGCACGCTTTTTAGTACGAACTTTTTCTTCTGGTATAATCTTGCCATCTTCAAACTTAAGAACTGGCTTCATTTTCAATAATGTTCCAACCCATGCTTGAGCACCAGTAATTCGACCACTTTTTTGTAAATTCTTTAAGTCATCAACAATTAAATATGCACCTGTGTGCTCACGCATATTAGTTAAATCATCAATAATTTGCTGTGGTTCGTATCCTTCTTCAACCATTTCAATAGCACGTAATACATAACATCCTTCAATCATTGCTGCAAGCTTACTATCAAATGCATGTACATTAACACCTTCAACCATTTCCCCTGCTTGATAACTAGATTGATAACTTCCACTAATCCCACTGGATAAGCAAATGACAATGATATCTGTGTAACCCTGATCTCTTAGCATTTCATATTTAGTAATCCATTCGCCAATTGCTGGTTGGCTTGTTGTCGGAATCGTTTGAGACGATGCCATTTTATTATAAAATTCTTCAATTGCTATTTCATTACTTTCTGTAAAGTTCTTTCCATCATCAAAAGTCACACTTAATGGCGCTATTTGAATATTATATTTATCGATTAAGTCCTGCGACAGATAACTTGTAGAATCGGTCATCACAGCAATTTTCATAGTCGTCCTCCTAAAATATACTCATAGCAATGATACAATATTTCAGTTAAAAAGAAAATGGCAATCAAACGATTTATAGTCATGTCATTTTCAGTGTATAATGAAGATTAAATAATCTTAAGCTTATGAATTAAGGAGTTATTATGACACAAAATATCATTACTGTTAAAAAAGAACACATTATTGAAAATGTGATTAGTAAATCAAGATTCATTGCTCATATCAAACCTGTTCAAAATGAAGATGAAGCTAAAGCATTTATTGCTGCAATAAAAAAAGAACATAAAGATGCCACTCATAATTGTTCTGCATATACTATTGGACCTGAAATGAATATTCAAAAAGCGAATGATGACGGTGAACCGACAGGAACTGCCGGTGTCCCAATGTTAGACATATTAAAAAAGCTCGATGTTCATAATGCGTGTGTCGTAGTAACAAGATATTTTGGTGGTATTAAATTAGGTGGTGGCGGTTTAATTCGCGCCTATAGCGGTGCTGTTAGAGACGTCATTTATGATGTCGGACGTGTCGAACTACGAGAAGCAGTACCATGTATAGTAACACTGAATTATGATCAAACTGGTAAATTTGAATATGAATTAGCTTCAACTCATTTTATGTTAAGAAACCAAACTTACACTGATAAGGTAAGCTACTATATCGATGTCGTTAAAAGTGACTATGAAGCGTTTATTAACTTTTTAAATCAAATGACTGCAGGAAATTTCGATTTGACTGAAGAAACTCCAAAGCAGTTACCTTTCGATATACCAACTGAATAAAAATAAAAAGCACTATCATAAGACGGTAAATATCAATTGCGTATTATTAAACGACAATTGAAGTACACGTTTATGGCAGTGCTTTTTTATATTTGAAATTTAATACATAAAAAATTGCAAAGAGTAAAGCCATATAATACAAATTATCCCATACAGCTATGCTTTCATTCCCTATTCCTCTTTGTGTGACGATTTCCGACTAATTAAATTTAATATTGGTCGGTAGTTGTTATCTATTAATCCTGTAAATTCAACAATTAATTCAATACTAAATATGATTAATACAAACATTAATACAACACCTAATGGTGGCGATACATACAAAATAATGCTCGAAAGACTAAATAAAATAGAGATTGAATAGATTAATAATACTGTTTGTCTATGTGTGTAGCCTAAAGCTAATAGTTTATGATGCAAATGCGATTTATCAGCTTGCATTATATGCTGCCCTTTTTTCACACGTCGAATCATTGCGAACAAAGTATCAATGAATGGAACTGCTAAGATAACAATTGGGAAGAACAATGCAATAATTGTAATATTTTTGAATCCGAGTAAAGAAAGGAATCCGATGATAAATCCAATCATTAAAGCCCCACTATCACCTAAAAATATTTTGGCAGGATGGAAATTGTAAAATAAAAACCCAATTAAAGAGCCTAATAAAACACAACAAATCATCGTTATGAAAATATTAGCTTGTAAAATTGCAATGAATCCTATTGTAATGAGTCCGATTGCAGAAACACCCGACGCCAAACCATCGAGTCCATCAATTAAGTTAATTGCATTTGTAATAGCAACAATCCAAATCACAGTAATTGGAATACTAAGAAATCCAAAATGAATCGTTGTACCCATTGGCAACGAAATAAAATCAATAGTCACACCATAAAAAGCAACTACTAAGGCAGCGGCAATTTGACCAGCCAATTTTATATACGGTTTCAAATCGTAGATATCATCTACAAGCCCAAGTACGTACATAATAATCGCACCAATAATAAGTGGTTTGATTTCTGTTTCAATAGGATGACCAATCCAAATACCTATTAAAAATGAAAAGAGAATCACTGTACCACCCATAACTGAAATAGGTTTAGTGTGTACTTTTCTAAAATTTGGTTTATCAACTAAATTTAATCTTTTCGATATTGCAATAACAATTGGTGTTATCGTCAAACTGACAATCATTGTTACTGCAACTAGTAATAATGTAACCATTTATTCACCTTCATCGATATTAATTGTTTTTAACGTTATATTTATTTAATATTGTCTTTATAGAATGATATATCTATTTTCTACGTATATCTTATAGCTTTATTATAAATTAATTCGCTCAATCAATGATATCATATTTACAACTATACGATTCATTTCTTATATATCGCCTATTATTCATTTTTTCATCATATCATTTAAGGCAACATTTTAACATCAAAGTCTATATCATACATTAATTTTATATGTAAACTAATGACAAATTGTAAGTTTTCACTTACAATAGCTAGTGGTCAATTAAAGGAGTCGATTCAGACATGTTCGAAGCATTTATATACAATATATCTGTTATAGTCGCTGGAATCTATTTATTCCATCGCTTACAGTATTCAGAAAACAAACGTATGGTTTTTTCTAAGGCTTATGTCACTGTTTTAATGACAATCGTATCATTATTATTATCTGTCTACCCTATCCCTTATCGTGAAGATTATTTAATTCACTTAACATTCGTTCCTTTATTGTTTTTAGGTAGATTTACAAATATGGTCTATACATTATCTGCCACAGTAATTGTAGCAATTGTTGAAATTGTAGTATTTAACAACTCGATTATGTACGGTGTTACGTTGATTGTTATTGCTGCAGTAACAAGTGCTATTGGACCATTTTTAAAACAAAATGATGTGCTATCATTATTAATACTTAATGTTGTTACAATAATCATTTTATTTGGTGTCGCGTTAGTGAGTCCTATTTACACACTATCGGAAGTTATCATTTTAATACCAATTTCATTAATTATCACTTTAGCTTCAGCGATAACATTTGTCGATATTTGGCATTTCTTCTCACTCGTAAATCGTTATGAAAACGAAGATAAATATGATTACTTAACAGGCTTAGGTAATGTAAAAGAATTTGATAGACATTTAAATGAAATTTCACGAAAAGCTGAAAAAGAACATCAAAGTATCGCATTATTATTAATCGATATCGATGGATTTAAAGATGTCAATGATACCTACTCACACAAATCAGGTGATGCTGTATTAAAACAAATGTCTCAATTACTTAAAAACTATGTGCCGAATCAATTTAAAATTTTTAGAAATGGTGGCGAAGAGTTCTCAGTTGTCATTCACAATTATTCACTTGATCAAAGTGTTAAATTAGCTGAAAATATTCGTTCGGGTGTTGAAAAATCATCATTCCATTTACCAAACAAAGAAGTTATTAAATTGTCAGTGTCTATCGGTGTTGGTTATTTAACAGATGACGATCCAAAATCACAGCGTAAAGTGTTTAAAGATGCAGACGATATGGTGCATGTAGCCAAAAATCAAGGGCGAAACAAAGTAATGTTTAACCCTATTATCAATTTATAACAACGACAAAACTGTTAATCCTTTGCTATTATTAAATCATAGTATAATAGCAAAGATTAACAGTTTTTCTTATTTAAATTTGAACCATACAAGTTCATCATACTAACACAAAGTCTCACTATTGAAAGTTGCAACAACAAGTTGTAAACTTCAATTGTTCAAATAAATAACACATATCATTGGAGGTGAATTGATATGCCAGATTCAATCACAATTATAGATGAAAACAAAGTGATTGATGTTGTATTAATTGCAGGTAGAATTTTACTTGAATCAGGTGCTGAAACATATCGAGTTGAAGATACAATGAACCGTATCGCACACAGTTATGGTCTTCATAATACATATAGTTTTGTCAGTTCAACTGCAATTATTTTTTCATTAAACGATCGAACAAGTACAAGATTAATTCGTGTACAAGAGCGTACAACAGATTTAGAGAAAATCGCTTTAACGAATAGTCTTTCACGTAAAATATCAAATAAAGAACTCACAATTGATGAAGCTAAATCTGAATTTATTCATTTACAGCATGCATCATTACAATATTCTTTTTTAACGAATTTCTTTGCAGCTGCCATTGCATGTGGCTTCTTCCTATTTATGTTTGGTGGTGTCGCATCAGATTGTTGGATTGCAGTCATTGCTGGTGGATCCGCATTTTTAACATTCAGCTTTGTGCAACGCTATATACAAATTAAATTTTTCTCAGAGTTTGTTGCAGCTGCTGTGGTCATATCCATTGCAGCCACATTTACTAAATTAGGCATTGCAACCAATCAAGATATCATTACTATAGCCAGTGTCATGCCACTTGTCCCTGGTATATTAATTACCAATGCCATTCGAGATTTATTAGCGGGTGAATTACTTGCAGGTATGTCTCGCGGTGTTGAAGCTGCATTAACAGCATTCGCAATCGGTGCTGGTGTCGCAATCGTTTTATTAATCATTTAAGGAAGGACTGTTAAAGCATGCTATTTTATTTATTTCATTTTACAATCAGCTTTATATCAACAGTACTTTTCTCTATCATTTTCAATGCACCTAAACGCCTCTTAGTAGCATGTGGATTTGTAGGTGCCATTGCATGGACGATTTACCAATTAACGGTAGATTTAGAGTTTGGAAAAGTTGGCGCTTCATTTTTGGGAAGCTTAATTTTAGGCTTAATGAGTCATACTATGAGTCGCAGATATAAACGACCGGTAATTATATTCATAGTGCCAGGCATTATACCATTAGTACCTGGTGGTGCAGCTTATCAAGCGACTCGTTTTTTAGTATCGAATGATTATACAAGTGCTGTAAATACATTTTTAGAAGTTACACTGATTTCAGGTGCGATTGCTTTCGGTATATTAGTTTCTGAAATTCTATATTACCTATACACACGTATCAAACAACTGTATGGTAAAATCAAAGGTAAGACATATAAAAAATCTTACAACATGAATAATAGAGTTTAAGGGGTCGAATATAATGAAGAACCAATTGATAGATAGATTAACAAGATATACAACAATTGATACGCAATCTGATCCAAAATCTACAACAACACCTTCAACTGAAAAGCAATGGGATTTGTTACATTTATTAGAAAAAGAATTACAACAATTAGGATTGCCAACTGATTTAGATGAAAATGGCTACTTATTTGCTACATTAGAAAGTAACATCGATGTCGACGTCCCAACAGTTGGATTTTTGGCGCATGTTGATACATCACCTGATTTCAATGCTTCAAATGTTAAACCGCAAATTATTGAAAACTATGATGGTAAGCCATACAAACTAGGCAATACTAAACGTGTCTTAGATCCTAAAGTATTTCCAGAACTTAACAGTTTAGTTGGTCATACATTAATGGTAACTGATGGTACATCGTTACTAGGTGCAGACGATAAAGCGGGTATTGTGGAAATTATGGAAGCTATTTGTTATTTACAAGAACATCCAGAAATTAAACATGGTACCATTCGCATTGGATTTACACCAGACGAAGAAATCGGTCGTGGTCCACATAAATTTGATGTTGACCGCTTCAATGCTGATTTTGCTTATACTATGGATGGTAGTCAATATGGAGAATTACAATATGAAAGCTTTAACGCTGCTGAAGCGGTTATTACATGCCACGGTGTAAATGTTCATCCTGGTTCAGCTAAAAATGCAATGGTAAACGCAATACGTTTAGGTGAACAATTCGATAGTTTGCTACCTGATAGTGAAGTTCCGGAGCGAACAGAAGGATACGAAGGCTTTTATCACTTAATGAACTTTGAAGGAACTGTTGAAAAAGCAACTTTGCAATACATTATTCGTGATCATGATAAAAAACAATTCGAATTGCGTAAGAAACGTATTTTAGAAATACGTGACGATATCAATGCCCATTTTGAAAATTATCCAGTTAAAGTTGATATATCGGATCAATATTTCAATATGGCAGAAAAAATATTACCATTGCCTCATATTATTGATATACCTAAACGTGTCTTTGCCAAATTAGATATTCCAGCAAACACTGAACCTATTCGTGGTGGTACAGATGGTTCACAATTGTCATTTATGGGGTTACCAACTCCAAACATCTTTACAGGTTGCGGTAACTTCCACGGCCCATATGAATATGCATCCATTGATGTTATGGAAAAAGCAGTACAAGTAATCATTGGAATTGTAGAAGATATCGCTGAAAATCACTAAAAACCAACGATTATATACTAGTTCAACTCAGGCTTAATTAATATATAAAAATCACGCTAACATTCAGTGCAATGATAGCGTGATTTTTTATATTTTCTACGTATACTTTCGATCTTCTAATTCGTTTTGCTAACCATCATAAATGTTATTAACCATCATGACAGCATCACCAATTTAGTCCTTCTTTACTAAACCTCAACATTAAAATGTGTTTTCAACAGTTTTAAAGACTGAACCGTATAATGCCTAATTTGTAACCCCATTTTAAAGTCAGTATAAGTTTCTGGCATATCGATAAATGTATTAAACATTGCTGTAACCCCTTGTGATTCAAATAAATCAAACTTTTCAGCAGTTGCACAAATTGCAATGGCAACCTTTTGATGTTTATGACAAAGTTCTGCAATACGCAATGTTGTCGTTTCTAGCAACTGATCATTTTCATTTAACCCTTCTCCAAAAATAATTAAATCCGCTTGTTCAACTAAATTTTCTAAATGTGTTAGTTGGTCTACTAATGCATGACTGGTTAATATTTCAGCTTGATACAGTCCATTCAAGACTGCTGCAATTCCACCACCAGCACCACCACGTTCAACTGGACCAATTGCAATTTTCAATTCACTTTTAAATAACTCACTAAAATACCAAATTAAATTATCGATTTCTGCTGCTTGATTATGATTCAACTGATGCGCATCATAAGTTTGCATGATTTCACTTTGCTTACCATATAATCGACTTGAAAAATCCGACATTACTTGAATTCTTGCTGTTTCCATTTTAGGGTGTAAGTTCGACATATCCATACGACGAATATATTTAATTACACCAGCACCTTGTCTCATATCTACGACACGCCCTTCGTCATCATAGAATTGAGCACCTAATGCTTGTAACATACCTGCACCAGCATCAAAACTATCAATCCCACCTAGTGAAATTACAACATGTTTTGCGTCATTATCTAATGCATGTTTAATCATTTCTCCTAAACCATAACTTGTTCGTTCAACAATTGGTTTTTTACCTTTTAAAAATAAATTCCCCTCGATAACGGTCATCCCTGTATCAGTTTGTCCGTAAACACCTTCAACTTCATTCATATCTGCATCATGTACTGGTATACGATACTTTTGCCCAGATTGCCATAAAAATACAGAATCTAATAATTCATGTCTTCCATTAAACAATGGTACTTGAACTACATCTGCAGTTTCAATTTGGCTTGCAACTGCCTCTTCAACATATCTATTAGCTTGATAACTCGAAATAATTCCATGAAACTCATCCATGGCTACTAATACTTTCATAACCTTGACCACCTTACTTTATTATTTGTTGTGATACGTTTTTTATTCATAAAAGATTAATCTTAAATTTTAGATTTTATCTCGTGATTATATGCGAACATTTAACATGACATGATTATTAATTATTCCAGTAAATAACAGTATGCTTCTTTTGGTTTAGCATATATTTCCTATTAAACTAACTTACAAATCATGTTTAAATTTTCTTATTGGATTCGTCGTTTTACAAAATATTTTCAATAAAAATACTCGAATACATTATACATATGTTTGTAAAAAAGTACTAACTTAACTGCTTCTAAAGGTGACATAAAATAAAAGGTCAGAACATCATTATAGCCAAACTACTCTGATTCACACGAATTTAAGTTGTGCTATTCACGTCTAGTAGTGTAAGGCAAAATGTTCCAACCTATAGTTTCATTATTCTTCTGCTTGTGCTAATGACGACACATTGATATCACCGTGGTCTCGATTCCAAACCATTTCACCATTTACAAAATAAAATGCTTGAGGTGATTCATGTTTAACGTTCGTTTTTTTAGCAATATAATCTGACAAATCGCGTTCTTGTTGGACAATCAAATAATAACCGTCCATATCGCGTTCATATAAAAATTTATTAAATTGATCGTACGCATTTGCCGATATTGGACAAGTTTCACTATGTTTTAATACAAAAACATATTTATTTTCCTCAATAACCTGTTCAAATTGGTCAATTGAACTTAGCTTTATAGCCACTCTATTCACCTCTAAAAATATTTATCACATTTAAATAGCATCTGCGTGACATTTTTATACATATAGTTAATATCAATGTTTACCATTATACACATAGTAAGTTGACATGTTAACCATAAATTCAAAATTTTTAACTTTGAAAAATGATTATAGTTATTTTTCTTCTAATTTTTCAAGCTTTTTTTCAAAGGCTTTATCGCCGTGAGTTATATCTATACCCTTTTTCGGCAACTTATCTACATCGACTTTTGATAACTTCTCACTAACCTTTATTGTTTCAATACGTGTATTATAATAGTTCTGCAGACTGTAATACATTTCTATTGCGTTTTTCCTTGCATTATTAACATGCTTATCACTAATATTAGTTTGGTTAATATCGGTAATTTGTTTTTCAATCATTGGCATAATGTGATTTTTAATCGCGCCTTTTACTTCGTTTTCTTTACTATCATCTAGGTTCTTCTTCGCAGTATCTCTTAACGCTTTATTATTATGTTCTAATTTTGTCGTAAGATTAGTTGCTTCACTTTTATTATCAGCTAATTTAATTTCTGATTCAACTTTGTATCTATTTTTTTCAAATTGTTTCGTATAATCTAAAATGTCTTCGTTATACTTGATAGATTGATTACATAAACCTATGAATTTTTTTAATTGATATATCGCATCCTTCTTCTCATTTGCAAGCGTCATATATTCTTTTTTTAATTTCTTAACTTTCATTGTATCATCAGGCAAATTTTTTGCTGACTTATAATATGCTTCAAATTTAGGTATGAGATGGTTTTTAACATCTTCTTGTAGTGCCTTAAATTCTTTACTATTTTTATCGGTTGTATCAGTTTTACTTAGATGATCAATTTCTTTCAAATGTATATTATCCATGACATGTTGTAATTCTTTTTGTTTTTGCTCAACATCTTTAAATTGCTTAGTAAATTGATGTTGTGCCTCTTTTTCTTTATTACCACAAGCACTTATTACTACTAATAAAATCGCTAAAACAGCGATAATAACAATTTTTTTCATGATTGCACTCCTTAACAGATTCATTATACAAAAACATGTTTATTATGAAAATGAATTATGTTATAGTATTCCAGACTTTATCGTGATTAAATTAATTTTCAATATCAAAGGAGTTTATCATGTATTCAAATGTTCAACCATTCATTAATAGTGATTTAACTAATTGTTTTCAATCACAATACACTGAAATTGAATCATTATTATTCAACCTCTTAGACAGCCCAGTAAAATATACAAAACATATTGGCGGTACGCATCATTTTAAATATTCAACAGAGCCAATTTTAGATATTTTAGTAGGTGTAGAAAATTTGCATGATATTACATCCTTAGATGAAAAACGCTTAAATTATGTAGGGTTTTATCGTTTGCATCATAAATATACTAAGAAAGTTATGATGGCGAAGTTTAACAATTTTCATGAACTAAAACAACAGGTGCGTCTACATATCATTCAAATGAATACCCAAACATTTGAATCTTATCTTGCACTTGATTACCTCTTATCAACTAATGATGATATTGCTTTGCAATTCAATACAAAAAAGCACCAAATATTGCAACATAGCTTAACAATTAGACAATATGAGATGCAAAAGCAACAATACTTTGAAAAACTATGTAAAAAATACTTATAACGACAATAATGCCGTATTTTATAATTATACTAATTCTAATACTTTCTTTTCAATTTTCGCAAATGAATTTTAAAATTGGTATAATACTATATGATATTAAAGACATGAGAAAGGATGTACTGAGAAGTGATAAATAAAGACATCTATCAAGCTTTACAACAACTTATCCCAAATGAAAAAATTAAAGTTGATGAACCTTTAAAACGATACACTTATACTAAAACAGGTGGTAATGCCGACTTTTACATTACCCCTACTAAAAATGAAGAAGTACAAGCAGTTGTTAAATATGCCTATCAAAATGAGATTCCTGTTACATATTTAGGAAATGGCTCAAATATTATTATCCGTGAAGGTGGTATTCGCGGCATTGTAATTAGTTTATTATCACTAGATCATATCGAAGTATCTGATGATGCGATAATAGCCGGTAGCGGCGCTGCAATTATTGATGTCTCACGTGTTGCTCGTGATTACGCACTTACTGGCCTTGAATTTGCATGTGGTATTCCAGGTTCAATTGGTGGTGCAGTGTATATGAATGCTGGCGCTTATGGTGGCGAAGTTAAAGATTGTATAGACTATGCGCTTTGCGTAAACGAACAAGGCTCGTTAATTAAACTTACAACAAAAGAATTAGAGTTAGATTATCGTAATAGCATTATTCAAAAAGAACACTTAGTTGTATTAGAAGCTGCATTTACTTTAGCTCCTGGTAAAATGACTGAAATACAAGCTAAAATGGATGATTTAACAGAACGTAGAGAATCTAAACAACCTTTAGAGTATCCTTCATGTGGTAGTGTATTCCAAAGACCGCCTGGTCATTTTGCAGGTAAATTGATACAAGATTCTAATTTGCAAGGTCACCGTATTGGCGGCGTTGAAGTTTCAACCAAACACGCTGGTTTTATGGTAAATGTAGACAATGGTACTGCTACAGATTATGAAAACCTTATTCATTATGTACAAAAGACCGTCAAAGAAAAATTTGGCATTGAATTAAATCGTGAAGTTCGCATTATTGGTGAACATCCAAAGGAATCGTAAGTTAAGGAGCTTTGTCTATGCCTAAAGTTTATGGTTCATTAATCGATACTGAAACACGCTGTCGCCATTATTTTACCGAAGAAGATATTATTGCTATTAAATTTAAATGTTGTAATAAATACTATCCATGCTATAAGTGCCATAATGAGTTTGAAAAGCACGCCATTAAGCGTTGGTCTGAGCCTTCATTTAACGAAAAAGCAATCTTATGCGGTGTATGCAAACACGAATTAACAATCAATGAATATATGATGGTAGAGCGTTGTCCAAATTGCCAATCTCGGTTTAACAATCGCTGTAAATATCACTATCATATTTATTTTGAAATTTAAACAACATAGTCAAAACATTATAGGGAGTGGGACAGACATGATAAAGCACCACTTCTATAGAATTCCTTTTTGAAATTCTCTATGTTTGGGCCCCGCCAACTTGCATTGTCAGTAGAAATTGAAAATCAAATTTCTCTATGTTTGGAGCCCACTGGTATTGAAATGAACTTGTTACAAGTACATGTTCATTCAACCAACGACTGACAACAAAACATTTTAGAGTCTAGGACATTGATTGACGTCCCAGATTTCCTTTTTTAAAGAAAAGAGGGGAGCAATGATTAAGACCTTTAACCATTGTTCCCCTCTTTTAAAATTATTTTACAACTTTATCAAGTTCCTCAATTTGTTTAATTGTAGTTGTAGTTGATCCAGCTGCAAAGTACCATAATTTAGGATCTAAATTATATACTTTGTCTTCTTTAATTGCTTTAACATTTTTTAATACAGGATTATTTAATGCTTGTTTCGCAGTTGATTTACCACTTATCGCTTGACCTCTATCCATCGCTAAAATAACATCTGGATTTTCTTTATTAACATATTCGTTAGAAACATTTTGTCCATGATTGCTATTACTTACTTTTTTATCAACTGCATTGAATCCTAATGTATCGTAAACTAATCCACCAAAACGACCTTTAGGTCCAAATGTTGATAATTCACCTTCGTTAACTAGTAAATACATAACAGTTTTATTGAAGTTTTTCGTTTTATCTTTCATTGAAGCAATTTTGTTATCTAAATCTTTATTTAATTCTTTAGCTTTATCTTCTTTATCGTAAATTTTACCGATATTTTCAGTGTTTTGTTTCATTGAACCAATTAAGTTCTTTTCATCTGCACCAACATAAACAATTTTCGCTTTAGGTGCAGCTTTTTTGAATTCATCTAAATTCTTTTGATTAGCTGTACGTCCAGAGATAAAGATTACTTCGGGTTTCGTCGCAGCAATTTTATCAAAATTCACTTCTTTTAAATTACCAACGTTTGTATATTTATCATCTTTAAATGTTTCTAAGAAATTCGGTAATGACTTACCGCCTTCCCCTTTAGGTAATGCTTTTACTTTATCTGATAAGCCCATTTCTTTCATTACATCTAATGCGCCATAGTCTAACACAACTGCATTTTTAGGATTTTTTGGTACTTCAACAGTTTCTTTAACTTTTTTAGCGTCACTACCATCTTTTTTCTCGCCACGCATTTTATAGTTATTTTCAATTTTTACTGTATCTTTAGAACCTTTAGTTTCTGATTTTGATTGTTCTTTATCAGAATTGTTACCGCATGCCGCTAATAAAAACATTACTGCTAATACTAAATATAAGACTGTTTTCTTCATAATATAATATTCTCCTCTTTTGGCTTAATCTGTGTGCTTGATGTGAAATATAAATAAATGCTTTACGTTTAACCCTTCTTTAATTGGCGCATCACCCCTTTAAAGTGTCTCCAAATTATCAATCCTTAAAATATAAACAAATCCTTTGATTTCTTATATGTTCAATTTGAATATTCATGTCATATAAATCACTTAAAACACTACTTTGAATGACATTATCTTTCAAATCTGACTTAACTAGTTGTCCGTTTTTCAATGCTACAATCTGATCTGAATAACAGGACGCAAAGTTAATATCATGTAACACAATGACAATCGCTTTATTCATTTTATGCGCTAACATTTTTAACGTTTGCATAATTTGAACAGCATGCTTCATATCTAAATTATTTAATGGTTCATCTAGCAAAATATATTCAGTATCTTGTGCTATTGTCATTGCAATGTATGCACGCTGACGTTGTCCACCAGATAATGACTTAATATTACGATTTCTGATATCTTGTAGTTGCAACAAATCTAGCGCATCATTGACAATATCATGATCCTCTTTCGTCAAACGACCTTTAGAATAAGGGAATCGTCCAAAGTTTACCAACTGCTCTACCGTAATATTCATTTCAGTATGGTTTGTTTGTTTTAATATAGATATTTTTTTCGACAAGTCATTATTTTTATAATCAGACATGAGCTGTCCATCTATTTTCACTTCACCGTTCTCAAAACGAATTAACCTACATATCGCTGAAAGTAAAGTACTCTTACCCGCACCATTAGGTCCAATTAAAGAAGTCAATTTACCTTTTTCGATATCTATGCTAATATCTTCCAATATCATTTGATTATTTATAGTTTTAGTTAAATTTTCAACTTGAATCATTGCGCATTTCTCCTTCTAACTAATAGATAAATGAAATAACTTCCACCAATCAAATCAATAAGTATACTCATTTCTGTCGTAGCTTCAAACACATTTTCAACTACCCATTGCGCACTAAATAAACTAATCCAACTCAAGCAAATTGTCGCAATTAAAATATACTTATGTTCATACGTCTTCATTAGTTCATGCGCTAGATTTACAGTTAATAAACCTAAAAATGTAATTGGTCCTACTAATGCAGTTGACACAGAAACTAAAACTGAGACTATTACAAGTAGAATTCGCGTTAATTTTTCATACGATATCCCAAGATTAATTGCTTCAGCACGACCTAAAAGCAATACATCTAAATAAGGCAATAGTAAAATTGTAATGACTAATAAGATTACTAATAGCACTGCTGAGAAAGTAACTAAATTCGAATTAGAAGCATTAAAATTAGCAAACATACTACTTTGTATTGCTAAAAATGACTCAGGATCCATAATCAGTTGAATAAAACCTGTTATGCTTCTAAAAAATGTTCCTAAAAGGACACCAATAAGTAAGATAAAATAAATTGAAAAATGTCCGATTTTAAAGATACCTTGGAATAGGATTAGTGCGAATAACACCATCGTTATAAGTGTTAATATAAAGTTCAAATATACATTAGTAACCCATACCGATTGAATTCCAAATAAAAAGACTGGCAATACTTTGATAAATAAATAAACTGCATCTAACCCCATTATTGATGGTGTCAATAGACGGTTATTTGTAATCGCTTGAAAAATCACCACTGAAGTTGCAATGGCAGCACCTACTAAAATAATTAATATGAACTTTCTTAAACGACTTGAAAATTGATATTCAAATATTTCAAAATCAATACCTACAAATAAGTACAGCATACTAATTAATAACGTTACTGCAATTAAAAGCATTATTTTTTTATTATTGTTGCGCATAATTTTTCCTACCTTTCATAAGCAAGATAAGGAAAATGATTGTTCCAAATACACCTATTGTTAAACCAATATTTATTTCATATGGATAAACAACAATTCTGCCAACTATATCAGAAAATAATACAAAGATGGCACCTAACATCATCGTATGAGGGATAGCATTTTTCAAATGATCACCTCGATAAATTGAAATAATATTTGGTATTACTAGTCCTAAGAACGGTAATGTTCCAACAGTCACCACTACCAATGCTGTAATAGTTGCAGTAATAAACAATGCGATGTTAATTAATTTTTCGTAACTCAAACCTAAATTATTAGTAAAGTCTTTACCCATTCCTACAATCGTGAAATGATTAGCAAAAAGATATGTCAATGCTAAAAGAGGAATACTTAAATATAAAATTTCATAGCGTCCGCTTGTGATAATGGCAAAGTTCCCGTTAAGCCAGTTACCAATGCTTTGAACAGCATTCGTGCGCAATGAGATGAAGGTTGTGAAACTTGCAACAATCCCACCCATCATAATTCCTAGAAGCGGTACAAAAATGACATCTTTCACTTTTATAAAATCAATGATTTTAACAAATAAAAACGTACCGCAAATACTGCAAATAACAGCAAATACTAGTTTTAATAAAATATGACCGGTTGGAAAGAACAATAAAGCAATTAAAATACCTAGTTTAGCCCATTCCATCGTTCCAGCTGTAGTCGGACTAACAAACTTATTTTGCATCATTTGTTGCATTATCAAGCCTGCTAAAGCCAACGAACTTCCAGCAATTAAAATACTCATCGTCCTTGGTATTCGGCTTGAGAATAAAATATTCCGCTGTGACTCAGTTAAATGTAGTAAATCTTTAATTGATAGTTCACTCACACCTATGAACAACGAAATAATTGTCAACAATATTAGTAATAGAAGCAAAATATTTCCCTTTAATAAATACTTCATTACAAATTTTTCTCCCTTTAAATTAATGATAATCATTATCATTGATAATATTTCTCATTAATAGTAGCGTTTTTTGACCATAATTTCAATAGCCTTTCAAATAATTTAGTGTCAATTTTATTGATATTTGCAATTAAACTGAAATTTAATTTTTCGGAATGTGTATTTTGTTTGCTTAAAGTAAAATAGAACACTTAAGATTTTGATGTCTGGGAATAGTGGAAATGATAAAAACTACTAATGATTGATTATGTAGTGGTTCTTAACATTAGCCTCAGCTAATGTGTACTTAAAAATAGGAATACATGAGTAAAACTCATGTGGAAGTGATAATTTCTAAAGGAAAAAGTTTTTCTTTGTGTTGGGGCCCCGCCCCAACTTGCACATTATTGTTAGCTGACTTTCCGCCTGCTTCTGTGTTGGGGCCCCGCCAACTACTGCCAATATAAATAATTTTGTACATCTTAGAGCATTGATTTCTTACTCAGACTCATAATGAGTTAGATACACATAAAAAAAGACCTTCAACATGTAGGAGACAAGACGAAACGAATCGCTATTTCCCTTTACATGTGAAGGTCTTTTAATTTAATTGTTATTTGTTGTCAAATACAAAGTCATCATCTTGTAATGCTTCTACGTTTAATGCTAATACATAACCATCACCTTTTACTGAGAAGAAGTCATGGTTTTTAGTTGTTGTATCTAAGGCATTCTCAATGATTGGGTTAAATTCACGTTCCTCAAAATAAGGTTCAAAGCCTAAGTTTGAAAGTGCTTTGTTTCCATTATATTTAACATAGTTTAGCACATCTTCAGTGATTCCAAGATCATCGTATAACATTTTTGTGTATGACTCTTCATTTAAATACAAGTCATTTAGCAATTTATACATTTCTTGATCTGCTTTTTGTTTCTCACTTTCAGATAGTTCATTTCGTAAATGCTGTGCATCTAAACCGGTAAATACACCATGAATAGATTCATCTAAAAGAATTTTACGAATGATTTCACCTGATGTCGTCATTTTCCCTTGACCAGCAAGATATAGTGGATAATAGAAACCTGAGAAGAATAAGAATGTTTCTAAAAATACACTCGTAACTCTGGCCATATATTGGTCGTATATCGAAGCTTCTTTACCCCAAAGTTTGTGATAATTAGCAACAATTTTATCAGATTTATATTTTAAATGGGGTTCCTCTAAAACCCATTCATCTAATAGGTAGTTTGTTTCACTAGATGGTAATAGTGTTGTGAAAATATGTGAATAGCTTTTCGCGTGTATTTGCTCCATCATCGCCATAAATGAATAAACTGCTTTTTTCCTTAAGTCAGTCGTATGTAGCATAACTAAAGGCATGCCATCATCTGCTTGATGTGTATCTAAGCCTGTTAAACCAGCTAATGCTTTTTTAAATGTGTCTTGTTCAGCTTCAGATAAAGTCTTCCAACTTGCAATGTCTTTTGATACTTTAAATTCTGTTTCAACCCACATTTGAGATATATTTTGTCTCCAAAACATATTCGTCATATCTTCTTGTGTGTTCCAATTAACAGCTATCATGAATATAATTTCCTCCTGTAATGTTACTCAATAATTGACAAATACAGACATAGCAGTCTAATCATCTGCTAATTCAGACCAGATGATTAGCTGTTTGTCATTTTCAACATTTAATTGTTAGATAGAACAACTTGTACATTCTTCTACACTTAATAATTTATTTCTAGTATAGTAAAGTGATTTTAATCCTTTATAGTGCGCATATACATATAATCTTGCTAACTCACGTGTAGAAATTTCAGAATTAACATAAAGGATCGTTGAGATACCTTGGTCAATATGCGTTTGAATTGTCGCAATTAAATCGATTAATTTCATCTGATCAGTATTGAATGCTGATTTGTAGTACCACATTGTTTGTGGTGATAAGAATGGCATAGGGTAAAATGTTTCCGCATTACCATAAGTACGACGTTCAATTTGGTCAACGATTGGCATTACAGAACTTGTTGCATTTTGAACATAAGAAATACTTTGTGTTGGAGCAATTGCTAATCTATATGCATGATATAAACCATATTGTTCAACATCTTGTTGTAGTTTCTTCCAATCCTCAGAAGTAGGAATAGCCATACCATCGAATAATTCACGTACTTTTTCGAATTGAGGTTCAAATTCTTGAGTTGTATAGAACTCGAAATATTTGCCATTAGCATAATCAGACTTTTCAAAGTCTTGATATTTGATACCACGCTCTTTAGCGATTTCCATTGAACGTTCGATTGAGTAGAAATTCATCATCATAAAGAAGATATTTGCAAAATCTTTTGCTTCTTCTGACTCATAACCAATTTTATTTTTTGCTAGGTAACCGTGTAAATTCATCACACCAAGACCAACTGAATGTAATTCACTGTTAGCTTTTCTAACTCCTGGTGCATTTTGAATATTTGCTACATCACTCACAACAGTTAATGCGTCCATACCAGAGTGAACTGAATCTCTGAATTTTCCGCTTTCCATTACATTAACAATATTTAATGAGCCCAAGTTACAAGAAATATCACGTTTAATTTCGTCTTCAATACCATAGTCATTAATAATTGAAGTTTCTTGTAGTTGGAAAATTTCCGTACATAAGTTACTCATTTTAATTTGTCCAATGTTTGAATTCGGATGCACTCTGTTAGCATTATCTTTAAACATTAAATATGGATAACCTGATTGTAATTGTGTTTGCGCAATTAAATTCAACATTTCACGCGCATTCTTTTTCTTTTTCTCAACATTTGGGTTTGCAACCATGTCATCATAATATTTTTCTAAATCGATATCGTCTAATGTCACACCATATTCTTCTTTAACTGTATG
Source organism: Staphylococcus sp. EG-SA-14 (assembly GCF_017151935.1). Lineage (NCBI taxonomy): Bacteria > Bacillati > Bacillota > Bacilli > Caryophanales > Staphylococcaceae > Staphylococcus > Staphylococcus sp. EG-SA-14. The sequence goes on from NZ_JACVZM010000028.1 coordinate 20,651, forward strand.
AGGTGCAAACATATAAAAGTCCTTACCTTCTTTAGCTAAATCGAAGAATTTAGATGGAACAATTAAACCAGTTGATATTGTAGATAAACGTAAATCTTCATCCGCATTTACTTTTTTAGTATCTAAAAATTCTTCTACATCATAATGGAAGATATTTAAGTACACAGCACCAGCACCAGGGCGTTGACCAAGTTGATCTGCATAGCTAAAGCCACCTTCAAGTGACTTAGCAATAGGTAAAACGCCTTTCGCTACGCCTTTAATTCCTTTAATTGCTTCACCACGTGCACGCAATTTAGATAAGTTAATTGCAACGCCGCCCCCAATTTTACTTAATTGTTTTGCAGTTGAATCAATAAAGTTAATTGAATTTAAGCTGTCATCCACTTCTAATAAGAAACATGACACTAGCTCACCACGACGCGCACGGCCTGCGTTTAAAAATGTTGGTGTCGCTGGTTGATATCTTTGTTCAACCATAGCAGAAATAAATTGTTTAGCTTGTGCTTTATTACCATTTGCTAGGTATAAAGCAACAATGGCAACGTGTTGATTATAGTCTTCTAAGTATTGACTTTTATCATTTGTTTTCAAAGCGTAATCTTTGAAAAATTTACTAGCTGACATATAACTTGCAAAATTAAACGGGATTGATTTTGCATAATCAGTGATTTCAATTAGATCCGCTTCACTATAAATATCAAACACATTGAAATAAAAATCGTTGTCTACTAAATAACGTAAACGCTCGATTTCAGTGTCGAAGAAGATTGTTTTGTCTTTTACTTCTTCTAAATAAGCTACTAAAGCTTCTTGGTCTTTTTCTAAACTAAAGAATCCATCTTCTCTTCGTTTAGTGACCTCATTATTTAATTCAATATGATTGTACTTTTTCTCTTCCATGGTTTTCATTAAAATTACCCACCTTGTTCTTAAATTCAATAACGTCTTTGTTTTTTCCATGTAACTCAAACTTCATTAATAAAGGGACATTATACTCTTCTGATATCGTGCGACCCGCTTTTGCGAAATTTAGTCCCCAATTTCGATTACCGCTAGCTGCCACACCTCTGATGTATTGATGATTAACTTCTAAAAAAGATTGAACGGGTTCTGGTACTTCTCCAAATCCAATAGTGCCAGTAACGATAATAAACGGTTCATGAACTGGTTCCATACAATTTTCTGCTGTAATCTCAAGCGTATTTTCAAGTTCTGTTCTCTTAATAAAACGACGGACATTTCCAGTAAATGAAAAATATATTATTTTCATTGGATCACCTTCTTTCTTCAACCCTTTTAAATAAAGTAGTCATTCCAATTAAAAAATGCTTTAACAACATGGTTACTATGGTTATCTCAGCATTGTATTAACTATAATGAAGCTACTTATTTTCTCAAATGTAAACCAATTGCATAGATTTATATTTGAGAAAATAGTAGCTTATATGGGTTGAATGTATAAAAATCACTATATGTAGTGTTTACATCATTGGATATCTTCCATTTGCTCAGTACATTTTCTAAAAATATGACTATTAATTGATAATAACTATTAAATTTCTGTGTTAAATTACTTTTAAATGTAATTTCTTCATAAATAAAGCATTTGCATACAAAACACAAGATATTGTGTCTTTTTCGTTTCACCAACACTATATTATGTGTTTCATTATACATAAGACACACTATGATTTAAAGTGCCATTTTCTAATCGAATGTTCGTAAAACGTTCCAACTAGGCACCAATACTAAATTAGAAAAACTTGAACAAATTTAAAAAAATTTTTTAGTAGATATCACTTGATTTTTTTAAATCTGTGTCAATCTCAATTGTATCAACAGAAATCAAGAAAAAGCTTATTAGCTTGATACTGAATTGATATTTGTTTTATGTAATAACACAAACATTCATAAAAGTGTAATGCCCTATTATTCCGACAAATAAACACAGAACGTTTGTTCGGTACAGTCTATTATAGTCTTTTTATAGTAAATTTCAACTATTTATGCACAACATGTTGTTTTATGCTAATATAAATACGTTAATTTTATATAAAAGAGGCGATAAAATTGAATCCTAAAGTAAAAGGTATCATTGCCATTTTAATTTCGGCTATTGGTTTCAGTTTTATGTCAGTGTTTTTCAGACTTGCAGGTGACCTTCCTGTTTTTCAAAAATCATTAGCACGAAACTTAGTAGCAATGTTTATTCCATTATTTTTTATATATAAATACCATCAGCCAATGTTTGGCAGACTTTCAAGTCAACCCTTATTAATAACACGATCAACACTTGGACTTATTGGTGTATTGTTAAATATTTATGCCATTGATCATATGGTACTTAGTGATGCCGATTCATTAATGAAACTCAATCCTTTCTGGACGATTTTATTAAGCATTGTTTTCTTACATGAAAAGGTAAGGAAGTATCAAATTACAGCAATGATAATTGCTATTTTAGGTATGCTTTTAATAGTGAAACCTGAATTTTCATCATCTATGATTCCATCATTAGCTGGCTTATTCTCAGGTATTTTTGCAGCATCAGCATATACATGTGTTCGAGCACTTAGTACAAGAGAAGCACCATATACTATAGTATTTTACTTCTCCTTATTTTCTGTCATCGTTTTAATACCTTTCACTGCATATACCTATGAACCAATGAGTCAGATGCAAATACTTTATCTATTAGGGGCTGGCTTAGCTGCCGCTGTGGGTCAAATTGGTGTTACATTAGCATATAGTTTTGCAGCAGCAAAAGATATTTCTATTTTCACGTATGCATCTATAATTTTCACAGCAATACTTGGATTTATTCTATTCGGAGAATCTCCAGATTTCTATGCAACATTAGGTTACGTCGTTATTATCGGTGCAAGTTATTACATGTTTGAAAAAGCACGCCGAGACGCCAAAATAATAAAAAAATAAATTTAAAGGAGCGCTTTATATGGCACATGGCCGTCAACAAGATGAATTACAAGATATAACTTTATTAGGAAATCAAGACAATACTTACAATTTTGACTATCGTCCTGATGTATTAGAATCGTTTGATAATAAGCATCAAGGTCGTGACTATTTCGTAAAATTCAACTGTCCAGAATTTACATCATTATGTCCAATTACTGGGCAACCAGATTTTGCAACTATCTATATTTCATATATTCCAAATGTTAAAATGGTTGAATCAAAATCTTTGAAATTATACTTATTTAGTTTCAGAAATCACGGTGATTTTCACGAAGATTGTATGAATATTATTATGAATGATTTGATAGAGCTTATGGACCCACATTATATTGAAGTCTGGGGCAAGTTCACACCACGTGGTGGAATTTCTATTGATCCTTATACAAACTATGGACGTCCAAATTCTAAATATGAAAAAATGGCTGAGCATCGTTTGATGAATCATGATTTATATCCCGAAAAAATAGATAATCGTTAAATGTATCATTTAATAAACACACCAATAAGTTGATTTTCCTAACTTATTGGTGTGTTTTTCATTTAGCATACATAATAGGTTACATTAAAATAACATTTTATACCAAAGTACACCAAAAGAATATTAGTACACGAATTAAACAACATTTTTATAGAAACCTATTGCACTTTAACGTCAATAAGTATATTTTTATATTATCTCTAATTAATTGTGCGCGCTTAATAACAGAATATTCTCAATATTTTTATTTTTTTGTGATTTGTTGGAATATTTAGTTGATAAGGCACAATCAAATTTACTTAAACTATTGTATTAGGGGAAGAAAGGATGGGATGTATACATGACACAACAAAACTCCCATGGAAATCAAATTCAAGACATACCTCAAACAGGATTTTTCGGGCATCCTCGAGGACTAGGCGTACTCTTCTTTGTAGAGTTCTGGGAAAGGTTTAGTTATTATGGCATGCGTGCCCTACTCATTTTCTACATGTACTTTGCCGTAACAGATAATGGCCTTGGAATTGATAAAACAACAGCTATGTCAATTATGTCAGTTTATGGTTCATTAATCTATATGACATCAATACCAGGCGGATGGATTGCTGACAGAATTACAGGTACTAGAGGCGCTACTTTATTAGGTGCAGTCTTTATTATTATCGGACATATTTGTTTAAGCTTACCATTTGCATTAATCGGCTTATTCACATCAATGTTCTTCATCATTATTGGTTCAGGTTTAATGAAGCCAAACATTTCAAATATCGTTGGCCGTTTATATCCTGAAAATGATAGACGTATGGATGCAGGTTTTGTTATTTTCTATATGTCAGTTAATATGGGTGCATTATTATCACCTATTATTTTGCAACACTTTGTTAATGTTAAAAACTTCCACGGCGGATTCTTGATTGCAGCAGTTGGTATGGCATTAGGTTTAGTATGGTATGTACTTTTCAACCGCAAAAACTTAGGTAGCGTTGGTATGAAACCTACTAACCCATTGACACCAGCTGAAAAGAAAAAGTATGGTCTTATTATCGGAAGTGTTGTTTTAGCAATTGTATTAATTATCGTTATTGGTGCATTAACTAATTCATTATCATTTAACTTAGTTAGTAATACTGTTTTAGTATTAGGTATTGCATTACCAATCATTTACTTCACTTTAATTATTAGAAGTAAAGATGTCACTGATACTGAACGTTCTCGTGTTAAAGCATTTATTCCATTATTTATTCTTGGAATGGTGTTCTGGGCTATTCAAGAACAAGGGTCTAATGTATTAAACATATATGGAATTGAACATTCAGATATGAAATTAAACTTATTTGGTTGGAAAACAAACTTTGGTGAAGCGATCTTCCAATCAATTAACCCATTATTTATTTTATTACTAGCTCCAATTATTTCACTTTTATGGCAAAAGCTTGGAACTAAACAACCTAGCCTGCCAGTAAAATTTGCAATTGGTACGTTCTTAGCAGGTGCGTCATACATACTAATTGGTATTGTAGGTTATGCATCAGGTTCATCAAACTTCTCAGTTAACTGGGTTATTTTATCGTACATTATTTGTGTTATCGGTGAGCTATGCTTATCACCAACGGGTAATAGTGCTGCTGTTAAGTTAGCACCTAAAGCATTTAATGCCCAAATGATGAGTATTTGGTACTTAACTAACGCTTCTGCACAAGCAATCAATGGTACTTTAGTTAAGTTAATAGAACCACTAGGTCAAACAAATTACTTTATTTTCCTAGGTGTTGTTGCAATTATTGTTACAACAATTGTATTAGCATTCTCACCTTTAATCATCAAAGCGATGAAAGGTATACGTTAATATTGTTGGCCTAATTCAAAAAACAGTAAGTCATTTAAATGGCTTACTGTTTTTTTATAGGTTTCTATTAATTAAATTCAAGATATCAGTATAAATAAAAGCTTAATATGCTCGTTATAGACAGCTATAACTATTTTTTCTCGTCCCACTCTATAGACATCAATGTCAGTTATTACCATTTTCTCTATTTAAAAACATATTTTTGGTATTAACAATTAAAAGTGGGTATATATATTTAATGAACCAATTTTTAGAAAGTAGGCTAAACTATGGAAAATAAATATACACATGGTGTCCTCTTTTACCATGAACACAGTGGATTAAAAAATATTAATCAAGGTATTGGGGAAGTTACAACAGCATTAAGTTCAATTTGTAAGCATCTTTCTATTCAATTGAGTGAAAACGAAGGTGACATTATTAAATATTGCCAAGAAATCAAAACTAAAAACTATGCAAAAGATGTAGATATATTATTTATTCTTGGCGGTGATGGCACGGTTAACGAACTTATAAATGGTGTTATGTCACATGACCTTCAACTCCCTATTGGCATTTTACCAGGCGGTACTTTTAATGATTTTACAAAAACGCTAAATATAGCACCTAATCATAAACAAGCTAGTGAACAAATGATTTCTGCACAAGTTGGTACATACGATGTAATTAAAATAAATAATCAATATGCACTCAACTTTGTTGGGTTAGGTCTAATTGTTCAAAACGCTGAAAACGTACAAGATGGTTCAAAAGATATATTTGGTAAATTGAGTTATATTGGATCAACTGTCAAAACACTGCTAAATCCAACACAATTTAATTATCAATTATCAATAGATGATAAGACATATTCTGGCGAAACGACCATGATACTAACAGCAAATGGCCCATTCATTGGTGGTAGTCGTATACCATTGACTGATTTGTCTCCTCAAGATGGTGAACTGAACACTTTCATTTTTAATGAACAAAGTTTCAGTATTTTAAATGATATTTTTAAAAAGCGTGATAGCATGAATTGGAATGAAATCACTCAAGGTATTGAGCATATACCTGGTAAAAAGATTTCACTTACAACAGATCCAGCAATGAAAGTTGATATTGATGGCGAAATTTCATTAGAAACACCTATTGATATTGAGGTTATACCAAATGCCATTCAGTTACTTACTGTCAATGATTTGTAAGCATCCGGAATGATCTTAACCCGATATTATATTAGGTTTGGAGTGTAATCATAAGATTCAACGCACCTTATATTCGTTTTTATTAGCTTTAAGCTATTACCCTGTTTCAAAAACAGACATATAATTTTGGCGCATGCCACTAAAATGATTGATGTTGTATTTTAAATCATAGTGGTTTATGCGTCTTTTTCAAATTCTATAAAAAATCGGATGACGTGTAATCTGCCATAGATTAACACATTCATCCGATTTATAATAATGAGATAGACTAACATTTATTGAGAGCGGGACGGAAATGATAAAGAACGACTAATGATTGGTTATGTAGCGATTCTTTATCATTAGTCACAGCTAATGTGTACTTAAAAATATGAATGCATGAGTTACACTCATGCATAAGAAATACTAATTTCTAAAGAAAAAGTATTTCTTTATGTTGGGGCCCACCCCAACTTGCATTGTCTGTAGAAATTGGCGTTCCAATTTCTCTATGTTGGGGCCCCGCCAACTTGCATTGTCTGTAGAAATTGGCGTTCCAATTTCTTTATGTTGGGGCCCCGCAGTCAACTACTGCCAATATA
>NZ_JACVZM010000029.1:0-27551 GCF_017151935.1 Staphylococcus sp. EG-SA-14
GAATGATGAACGTTTACACCACGTTCTCTTAATATTTCAGATATATCACGATAGCTCAATGCATATCTTAGATAGTAGCCAACGGCTACAGTGATAACATCCTTGTTAAATTGTTTATATCTGAAATGGTTCATACAGAAGACTCCTTTTTGTTAAAATTATATTATAAATTCAACTTTGCAACAGAACCTTCTCACGCATAAAATCCCCTTTCATTTTCTAATGTAAATCTATTACCTTATTATTAATTCAATTCGCTCATAATTAATCCTTTTTCTTATTACGCAAAATGGCCCGATTTAAGCACACCCTTTATTCCGTTAATGCGCCATGACAGCCATGATAATTACTAATACTAGGAGAAGTTAATAAATACGTAACCAACATGATTAACAATTATTAGAGGTCATCGTTCAAAATGGTATGCGTTTTGACACATCCACTATATATCCGTGTCGTTCTGTCCACTCCTGAATCCCATTCCAGAAATTCTCTAGCGATTCCAGAAGTTTCTCAGAGTCGGAAAGTTGACCAGACATTACGAACTGGCACAGATGGTCATAACCTGAAGGAAGATCTGATTGCTTAACTGCTTCAGTTAAGACCGAAGCGCTCGTCGTATAACAGATGCGATGATGCAGACCAATCAACATGGCACCTGCCATTGCTACCTGTACAGTCAAGGATGGTAGAAATGTTGTCGGTCCTTGCACACGAATATTACGCCATTTGCCTGCATATTCAAACAGCTCTTCTACGATAAGGGCACAAATCGCATCGTGGAACGTTTGGGCTTCTACCGATTTAGCAGTTTGATACACTTTCTCTAAGTATCCACCTGAATCATAAATCGGCAAAATAGAGAAAAATTGACCATGTGTAAGCGGCCAATCTGATTCCACCTGAGATGCATAATCTAGTAGAATCTCTTCGCTATCAAAATTCACTTCCACCTTCCACTCACCGGTTGTCCATTCATGGCTGAACTCTGCTTCCTCTGTTGACATGACACACATCATCTCAATATCCGAATAGGGCCCATCAGTCTGACGACCAAGAGAGCCATAAACACCAATAGCCTTAACATCATCCCCATATTTATCCAATATTCGTTCCTTAATTTCATGAACAATCTTCATTCTTTCTTCTCTAGTCATTATTATTGGTCCATTCACTATTCTCATTCCCTTTTCAGATAATTTTAGATTTGCTTTTCTAAATAAGAATATTTGGAGAGCACCGTTCTTATTCAGCTATTAATAACTCGTCTTCCTAAGCATCCTTCAATCCTTTTAATAACAATTATAGCATCTAATCTTCAACAAACTGGCCCGTTTGTTGAACTACTCTTTAATAAAATAATTTTTCCGTTCCCAATTCCACATTGCAATAATAGAAAATCCATCTTCATCGGCTTTTTCGTCATCATCTGTATGAATCAAATCGCCTTCTTCTGTGTCATCAAGGTTTAATTTTTTATGTATTTCTTTTAACAAACCACCATAGGAGATTAACCTTTTACGGTGTAAACCTTCCTCCAAATCAGACAAACGTTTCAAATTCTTTTCTTCATCATCGGTCATAAAATCCGTATCCTTTACAGGATATTTTGCAGTTTCGTCAATTGCCGATTGTATATCCGATTTATATTTATTTTTCGGTCGAATCATTTGAACTTTTACATTTGGATCATAGTCTAATTTCATTGCCTTTTTCCAAAATTGAATCCATTGTTTTTGATTCACGTAGTTTTCTGTATTCTTAAAATAAGTTGGTTCCACACATACCAATACATGCATGTGCTGATTATAAGAATTATCTTTATTATTTATTGTCACTTCCGTTGCACGCATAAAACCAACAAGATTTTTATTAATTTTTTGGTTCTGTTGCAAAGTTAAATTAATATACAAAGTTATGCAAAAGCAGTAAATTATATACTATTATATCAACAGATTATTCGGTTGGATTTTATTATTTTTCATTTCTTTGTATCTATATTATATGATTTTCAAGTTTGCAACAGAACCTGAATTCGTATATCCTAATCTAAAAACATTTATTTTCCTAGTATATTTTGCTAAATCAGATTTCAAACTATTAATAATCCTATCGCTATTTTCTTCGAACTGTTTGTTTTTTTCTTCTTTATCTTTTTCTTGTTGCTTAACGCTATTATCATATGATTTATATGCGATAACAAGACTGATAACAGTTGTAAGGAGAGTGAATAATGCTACAAATGCTTTTAAAATATTTGGATATTCTTCTAGAATTCCCTCAATTTGATAAGAGTATTTAAAAACAATAAATATGGAGACCACTATTATGAAAATCGATATACGTAACATCTTCTTCATTCTAAAACTTCCTCTCTAAGCCATATAAAAATGTTACTGACTCACATTATTATCAAATGATTCTTATAATATATAACATATATCAGTATAGTTATTAAAACATCAATTAAAAATGCATGTTTTATAAATATCATTAACCCTATTCCTATTTATATATACTACAGATATAAATAAAATAACTCCGTAATTATAATATTTACGCTCAAACTTTATGAACTTTGCATTCCTACCAATTATAGTGTTACAATGTAATTAACAAAGATTATCAGGCATGTATGCACCAAATCCCCTTACTATGGCCGTAGTAAGGGGATTTTTTGGTGTGACTAGTCGCCTATTCGTCATTACGCTTGCGTAGCCAATGCGCAAATAGCGCAACGAGACAACCACTTGCTGCTGTGGTCATGATGTTCACAAAGATTTCAGACATCGCGTATGCACCTCCTCTCTACGTCAAATTGACGCCTGAGAGATAGGCGACTCTATTATTATATCATTTGTAAATACATAAGCATATTCACTTCCGATAAGTCATTTTATATTATATCTTTGCTTACTTTTATAAAGAAACTCGTTTCTAAATTCAATAAAAAATTGCTTTATGATTAAATTTCAAATATCGTTTGAAAAATTTAAATAAAAATACACTGACTTTTTTCAATAAAGGAATTGATAACAAACCAATAACAACGAAAATAACAGTCATAACTAGTTGAATTACATTAAACTCTTGTACACCCGTTAAAACAAAGATTGCTAAAATCAAAGGACTAAATAACATAGCTAAAGAAATGAATAAAGATAATAACAAAAAGCCACCAAAAAATATAACTATTAAAGAAAATAAAAACACATTAAATAATATCGCTCCAAATAAAGCAAAAGGATTTACATTTTTCATACTTTTAGCCTCCTTATTTTCTAATGCTGTATTTACTACTAATTCATCTAAAGAAATATCATAAAGATCGCTTAATTCTTGAATTACATAAATATTAGGCAACGTTTTACCTTGCTCCCATCGAGAAACAGTTTGTCTAGTAACGTATAATTTTTTAGCTACCTCAGATTGCGTTAATTCCTTTGCTAATCTCGCAGATTTTAATTTATTCGATATCATAAGCTTCTCCTTGTTTTTTATAAATTTATAATCTCACAACAAATCCAAATTAAAAGAAACAAACCTGTTACATCCCAACGAAATCAATGATGTAACAGGTTTAAAACATTAATACTTTATCACAATTGCTCCCTAAAATTGTCGAATGGTCGGCTTAATAGCTCACGCTATACCGACATTCGTCTATAAGTTTAGTTAAGAGTTCTTCTCAACGAACAATAAATTTTTTCGTCATAAATGCTACGTTATAATTAAAATATCTTTTCTTGATTTTTTGGTATTATTTTCACTTTTATCATCCAAAAAGTGAGTAAGAGCTACTGAAATTTTAAGTTAGCTCTTAAAACGCAAATGAGAATCAAATAAATATAAATGTATTTCACAAACAAAAATTTGAGTAATCATTCGATGAATCTTATTATATATTTTTCCGTTTTTTTAATTTTCTATTTAATAAAAAGATAAAGTGATCTTTATTTCGGGTCACTTTTTAATAAAATCGAGCATAGAAAAGTATAGAAATTGTTTTATTCTTTCCCTTCTTTTTTGAACTTAAAAATAAATAATAAGATCATTATTGAATACGATATTGAGCAAAAAGTATTTAGTCAATTTCAAAAAGTAAAACAAATGAATGAATTACTTAGATTACTTTTGAGTGATTTTATTTTTGATATTAATACTAAAAGTAATAGGATTAATAGGATTTGGATAAAAAAATCAATCCTATTTATAGGATTGACGACGACTGAAGCCTATGAAATCAATAAAAACAATAGTATTCAGACAATTTAAAGTGGTCTTGTAACAATTGTAAATAGTATGCAATATTAAGGTTTATAATGTCGATTAATTTTTATTTAATATTAACTATAAATGTTGTTATATCAACACTTGTAGTGAATTTCAAAGAGCAAGTAAGCAAAGCGAACGGTAAGACAATCCTTCAGCTATGCTGAATACCACCAAAGGTGGTACTGGATTTCCTTATGCTCATGTCAAATACTATTTGAAAATCCTATTATATTTGTAATATTTCCAAAAACAAAACGTGCTTTAAGACAAAAGTGGCTATTCTCTTGTTCACTTTTTACTTTAAGTGCTTATTTTTATTTTCAAAATAAGCATTGTTAGTAAAATAATTGGAGATAAAAAAAAAGAAAACTAAGTAAATATCTTTACTCAGTTTGGGATAGAAAAAATCAAATTTAAAATTACATTCGACTTATGTCTTGAACATTAACGACTTACTTTTTGTTTATGATGTATATCAATTGAATCTGAATTTTGATTTTTTGGAATGATAAAATCAATCTTTTCTTTCCGATCATTAACAAAGTAAATGACAAAAACGATTTTATTAAGTTACTTTTATAACTAAGAAAGATTGCTAAAGAATATAAAAACGGTTAGTATTTTTATAATTTTTAAAGTTAAAACAACGTTAAATGATCATTTTATTTTTCATCTTATGCGACATGTTTGAGCCATTTTCAAATGAATAATAACCATTTATAGAAAAAATAGGACTAAAACAGAAACGTTTTAGTCCTACCTACTTGTTTAACTACAGTTCATTTTCAGATTTACTCAATTGCCATTGAAGATAAAGTTCGACTGCAGTTAAAAGAACATTAATCATTGCCAAAGTAACTTTAATCTTTTTCTTAGTACTCATAATTCTTCCTCCTTTCTTTAATAGCAGCATGCTATATTGTGATATTGTGTTGATCTTATTTTGTTATCCCCTCCCTTACCTTTCGTTTGATCTAGGTGGTTGCCTTAGCAACCACTTGTAAATAAAAAAAGAGAACATCTATTTAAAGATGCTCTCTAATTGAATCATTATTGATTAAATAAAGAAGTGATTGGTAAATGATCACGTCGTTTATTAAGCGTATGCATTTCAGCGAATTCAGACTTAAGGGATTTCATTAAGTACCCTTGCATGGCTTCAACGGTTTCATTTTTTTGAATAAGCATAGCTTTGAAACGTTTAAGAACATGAAGTATTTCTATTTCCATATCTTCTAATAAGTAATATGTATCAATAGAATTATTAAAGGACGTCTTGGCTTTTAATAATACAGGTTTGATGATTTTAATTTCATTTACAGAAAAGTTACTTAAATACCTTTGAATACTTTGAGGTAGTTCTTCGAGTAATTGGAATTTTAAAGCTTCATTATTAAAGTTTGAATTGTTGTGATTTGAATGATTTGTATGATTACTAGGAAAAGTTAGCTTATTATCATTCAAATCATTCGTATCATTACTCTCAGTTTTAATATAATCAGTATCATTATTCTCAGTATCATTAGACTGTGAATTTGGAAGTTCTTGACCACTTAAATTCACAGTTCTAGAACTTCCAAATTCATTGTTCTGGAACTGTGAATTTGGAAGTTCCTTGCTATGACTGGCTTTAATGTCATAATTAGGTTTTAATAAATATAATCTATTTGGTTTATTAAGGCCAACACGTTCTTGAGTTAATAAATTAAAACTTATTAACTCTTTTTTTAATTTTATAATTTTTTGTTCTGCATAACCTAAGTATTCGCACAAATGTTTATTACTGAAAATAAAGTAAATGTTATTATTTTTATCTACCCATTCATTTTGGATGGATAATTCAAAGCGATCTTTTAATAACGCATACATAATTTTGGCTTCCGCCGACATTTTTTTAAAATATGCATCTTCGAATAAATATTTAGGTAGTTGATAAAACCTTTCAGTTTTTACTTGTGATAAATTGTATTTTTCAAAATTGGGCATAATAAAAACCTCATTTCCATTTTTAGGATTGAGGTAATAAAACAATTTTTACGTAAGTTATATGTTTTGTGCTTGCACTTAGATGATTAGATAGATATAATACAAGTATCAAAAAATATATAAACAAACGAGTGCGAATCGTTTTATTACCGAGAGTCAATGCTACGCCAATAGCATTGACTCTTTTAGTATTTATAAAGCAATATTAACACTTTTAAGAAAGTATATAAAGAGTTTTAAATGTAGTTAAAAGCACATTGCCATGGCAAAATGTGTAGTTCATTGTTTTAGTACCTAATTAAGCTCCAAAAACATATTATAGGTAGCTAATTAGGTGCATATGTAGTAAATATGTAGTAAATTTAGTGGTAATTGATGAAATAAAATTCATTAGGTGGTAAAATTTAGGTACTAAATTAGGTACCTAAGGGTGGATGTTATGAGAACTATTAAAATGGTTGCTGATGAATTAGGTGTAACTAAACAAACTATTGTTAATAATGCTAAAAGTTTAAATATAACTTTTGAAAAAGAAAATGGGATTAATTATATTGATGATAATGATTATTTGAAAATTATAGAAAAAATTACTAAGAAAGAGAGTACAATCCAAAATAAAGAATCAGTAAAAAAAGAATTGTTTGGTGAAAATACTGCAAAATCAGAAAAGAATATATATAATAATTCAAATAGTTCTGAGACATTAAAAACAAAAGTAAACGAATTAGAAAAGCAAATAGAAATCTTTGAAACTAGAGCTAAAAATGATGAAAAATATATTGAGAATTTAACTAAGCAATTAGATCAACAAAATAGCAATGTTAATACGTTAAATAAATTGTTGGAGAATCAACAAATATTAGCTTTAGAAAGCAATAAAAAAATTCAAAAACTAGAAAGTCAATTAGAAGAAGAAAGACAGCTTAATTATTCTTTTGATACAGCGACGAATAATAGACAAAATATTAATCCGCAAGAAGCAACTTTTACTGAAGAATCGCAAAATATCAACCAACAACAAACAAAGCGTCAACCAACAGAAGTAAATTACAAGGATATAGCCGAAGAGAAAAAGAATGACAGTACAGATGAAGGTGAATTAACAAAAGAGGATAAGTTCGTTGAAGAAACGAAGAATGATCCTGATGATAATAGGGAGGTAGAACCACCTAAAAAGGGATTTTGGAGTCGATTCTTCGGTAATTAAAAATGAATGTAAAAGGTGTATCAAGGGAGTATAAATCTTTGATACACCTTTTATAGTGATGAAACTTCTGATAATCATCGATTATGTTAACCAAACAAAAAGCCATAAATGCCTATATGACGGCATTTATGGCTTTTTACTTTCATTATCTTTTATGCATCTTTTATACATCGTTGATTTGACGCGTTTTCATTCTTTTGCATTGGCAAGTATTTTGTATCTTTATTCAGTTACTATTTCTTTTCTCCAACCTAACAAACCATCTTTAACTCTAATAATATGTTTGCCACGCCAGACACTTCTTACTTCGAAATAATACCATTCCCCGTTTTTGTTGAGGAAATAAATATCTTGATAACCTTCTTTAATGACATATTTTGTAGCTTCTTGTCTTTGATCGCCAAACATTATCAATCCCACCCTTATATTTATTTATCTTTAATATATAACAACATTTATTAATATTCATGTTATTTCATGGAAGGAGAGATTTGTTATAATGTGAAGGTCGTCTATCTCTCAGATGTCAATTCGGCGTAGAGAGGAGGTGCGATTTATGAATGAAATTCTTGTTCACATCATGACAACGGCAATCAGTGGTTGTCTCGTTACGTTATTTGGTTATTAGCTCCATAAACGTGATAAAAAATAATATAGACGATTAAAGCCAATTCACCAAAAAACCCCGAACTACGGCGAATAGTTCGGGGTTTTGTGCGTTTACAAACGAAATTCTTGTTACTTTTAGTATATATTTCATATTGCCTTTTGTAAACTCTTCTATTCTTATCAATACATTTCAAGGTGTCGTAAAAATACTTTCCTTTTTCATATTGCCTGATGTGCATTAAATTTTGATTTTAAAATCAACCCATGAACGAATGAATGGCCCAAACTAAAAATCCGGCAACAGGAAAGAAAAGCCACCAAAAATCATAAAGAAAATCAACTATGGAAGGTACCCTGTTACTCTCTCTATAATTTCCCTCTAAAATAACTTTTTTAAAACGTGCATCTCCTTTAATTAAGTGCTCTAAAGAGATTCCGAATAAATCGCTCATAGCAATCAAAATATCTAAGGAAGGATAGTTTTTGGCACTTTCCCATTTAGAAACACTTTGTCTGGAAACCTTTAATATATTGGCTAATTCCTCTTGAGACCATCCTTTTAATTCTCTCTGTTCTTTTATAGCTTCAGCTAATTTCATAAAATCACTCCTTAACTCAAACTATAATTAAAATAATTGAAAAGTCACGATACTTTTAGTTAACCAACTCGCAACGAAAAGTTGCGTTATTCCCAATTCAGTTCAAGTTGTTTTAAAAAATCCTCTCGTTCTTTCTCTAATTGTGGGTCGTAATCTTTTTGAGGTTGCTTTTCATATGACCGTTCTTCTAACCATTTAGGCGTCTTTTCACGCCTCACATATTGTCTTGATTTATCTATCTTGGACATTTGAGGTTGTCGTTTGTTATGAATGCGTTTCTCAGCGTCAAATGTGAACTCTATCCATTCAATTTTACGCCCTTTTTTCGCTTTGATTTTATTGATAGTAAGATTATTAAATATAGAACCTAATTCAATAATAATAGGTTTAAAAACATTTTTGTTAATATCAGTCATACGATAAGATTTAGGTATATCTAAACGATTTTTAAAATCATCGATGTGAATTTTTAAATAGCCTGTATGTTTGTATTGTTTAAGTAATCTAAACATATTTTTAGAATATGTAGATTTAAGCCTAGTCATTTCTTTTAATTCAAATTTTGTAAAATTATTAGTAATTGAATTCAATATGTGTTTTAAATTTGAAGAAGTTGATATTTCTAGATATTGTTCTCGCTTATGGATTCTATAATGATTGAATAAAACGAATCTTTCTATTACATCATCATCTTCATATCTAATGGTTAAATTCAACATCTTTTTATACACATTATCTAAATCATTAGCAAATCTATTAATATTACGTGTTTCTGGACTATAATTACTTAATTTTTTTAATTCATCAAAAGACAAACGTAATGTATTAGTATCTTGCTCTTTTAATTTATTACACATCGCAAAAAATAAATTAATTTCAGTAGCTGTAAATCGCCTTAATGGAACTAAATTCATTTCATTTTTATATACAACTGTCTCTCCTGTCATGATACAGCCCCCTTTATTACGAACCTAAAGGAGTATCGTTTGAATATACACTCCCATTTGAAAACTTTTATTCACAATAAACTACTTTATTATCAATGTCAAACCATAAAAGGAGTACAACTTTTTAAAACACTCCTTTTATGTGGCAAAAACACTCCTTTTATGTGGCAAAAACACTCCTTTTATGTGGCAAAAACACTCCTTTTATGTGGCAAAAACACTCCTTTAGGCATTGAAATCCCTTGTTGCTCTAGGGCTGAACAAGCCCCTAAAAAGGTTTTTAAAAAGATTTATAAAAATATATTAAAAAGTTCGAGGGGGGCTACCTATTTTTCATCCTAAAAAATAATTAACCTCAAACAAATGCATTTAAATATCTATTTTTATAATGTATAACCATCTTCTCTATCTTCTTTAAAAATGATTTCTCGTTCTTGTGCTTGATATTTCTTCTTAAAGAACTGTTCATCATTGTTATCTATCGTCATTACTTCACGTATTTTAGAATTGTCTAAATGATTATCAATATGATTTATTAGTGTATGATAACGCTCTTCTTTCATCATACTTTTAATGATTTTAAAAACTTGATTGAATAACTTAAGCGTATAATTTAGTTCTTTATCTTTCTTTTCATTCTCTGACAACAAATAATTATAACGTTGTGCTAAATCATTAAATTCTTCAACCAGCTTTTCATTTTCCATATGGACACTAGTCAATTCATTAACTAAACTTTCATTTTGTTTCTCTGCTTTTTTTAATGACTTCCCACTTTTAATACATTCATAATCATCTAATATCATCTGTGCTGCTTTAATTTGTTTAGTGTATTTTTCAAAATCAGTTTTAGTAATTACAATATTGCCTGTTTCTTGCTTCTCTTTATGAAACCATCCACCTACATTTTTAGTTTTAATTTCATACATGACACTCAGAAGCTTTTTAAGCGTATCTAATGATTTTTGGTAGTTTTGTATCAATTTATCATTTTCTTGCTTTAAATAATCCTCTATTTGCTTCTAGCGCATATGCATTTGTTTATGATATTCTGTTTTTTGTTTATAACGGCTAACTTGATCATGTTTTTCTTTTGTAAGTTGTCTAGAAATTCCTCGTTTTAAATCATAGCCTTGCTTATTAATATACGTATTGAATCTATCTTGGAATTCGGTTAATGCTTTTTTATTACCTACAACTTCTTTCGCACTTAAACGTCCATCTTTAGTAATAGGAACTACGCCATAATGCATATGTGGTGTTATCTCATCCATATGTACTGTCGCATATAAAAGATTTTCTTTACCGTATTCTTCTTCCAAGAACGCTTTAGCATGCTTAAAAAACTATTTTGTCTCTTCTTCAGATAATTGATTAAAAAACACATTATCTGATGTAATTAATCCATCAATATGTTTAATGGCATCTGTTCTAATTTTGCGTTTCCCTTTATAATTTTTTTCGATTTTCTCATCAATTTTTTTATTAAAATCAAACTTAGTATCATTGACTAAATCATAGTTTAAATATGACTTACTTAAATCAATATCTATATTTTCATAATTTTTATTTTCTCTTTGAATATGTCTTTGAATACCTCTTGTATTTGTTTTTGATTTCACTTTAACAACTCGAATAATTGAATAAGACATAATAAATCAACTTCCACTGCATATGATTATAACACCTAAACACAGAAAAGTTTTAACATACTAGACTTATTAAAAACCAAATAAGTCATTAAAAACGTGTGCTCTGCGAGGCTTGTTTTTTGTCATCATAAAAAAGGACTGGAAAATCCAGTCCTTAAATTAAAAAACTCAAAAGTAATGACTAATCATATTTCATATTGTTTTTTCTCTATGTATGGCTATACCTATCAATATTTCTTAACTTCTAAGCTCAGAAATATTGACTATGACATCAAATCGTTTCGCAAGCTCTAAATCATGCGTTACGACAATCATAGTTTTATTTTCATCAAGTAGCTTCAATAATAAATCAATAACTATTTTTCCATTTTTCGTATCTAGTGACCCAGTAGGTTCATCAGCTAAAATGATTTTCGGATCTTTTAATATTAATCTTGCCAATGCTACTCTTTGTTGTTCACCACCGCTTAGAGAACTAACAATTCTCTTGATATCTAAATCTAGGCCGACCTTTTTTAATACTTCTTTCTTTAAGTTCATATTATCTTTTTTATTCTTTTTGAACTTTAAGGCTAAATCTAAATTTTGACTGATTGTTTGATTTTCAAGTAAAGCAAAATTTTGAAACAAATACCCTAACGTATATCTATAAAAATCGACTTTCTTTTTTAGTAACTTATCTTCAATATATATGCTTCCTTGTGATACATCTTCGAACCCAGCGATTATGTTAAGTAAAGTAGATTTTCCAGCGCCACTTTCTCCAACTAAAGCATATGATTTTCCTTTTTCAAAATTAAAGTTACATCCGTCTAAAATGTTTTTATTACCTTTTTTTACAAAAACATTTTCAAGTTTTATCACTATCGGTCACCTCATTTTAAAAAGCTAGGAATATCTTTTGTAATGTATTCTATCGAACGCACATATTTCCCTTTATGATTTACTTTCACATATTCTTTTGTAGGATCATAACCTAAAAAATCCAATTTATAACTCTTTTTTTCTCCATTTTTAGAGTATACAGTTATATTTCTATAGTCCTGGGTATCTTTTGGAACTTTGGCATAAGATACTTTTTCTTTTAACAGTGGGTTAAAACGATCTAAATGCTCATTTCTAACCAATAACAGACTAAGTATGATGATTAATAGTACAATTGTTACAATAATTAAAGTTCTTTTCATTGTTTAAATCTCCCTCATTAAATCTTTAAAGTATTTTTCAAGATATTTAATATAAGCAATTTGAAGTAAATGTTGAATAATAGCAATAGACATTATTATGAATAGTAATATCTTTGAACCAAATAAAATATGCGTAGTGTAAGCTAACATAATAGAAAGTAAGATAGAAATTGTTAAATAACGTACATTACTGCTGAATAATGAATAACCATGAATTTTTCTTAATAATAGTTGCTTTTTATTCCAGCTAAAATATTGAATTGTTTCAAATACAGTAGCTATCAAAAGAATGAAAACGTTAATAATAATAGTAACTATTGTTATTATCATTTTTGTTTTCGTTTCATTTAATTCATTTAACACAGAATCCTTGTAATTAGTTATACCGCTAATTTCTTCTTCTAGGTGATTATCTTTAAGCAACTGTTTAAGTGTATCTAAATCTTTAAATAGATATCCACCTTGAGAAACAGCAGCTAAATAAAAATCTCCTGTTAAATCGTCAAGTGTCAACAACATTACT
Organism: Staphylococcus sp. EG-SA-14; assembly: GCF_017151935.1. Lineage (NCBI taxonomy): Bacteria > Bacillati > Bacillota > Bacilli > Caryophanales > Staphylococcaceae > Staphylococcus > Staphylococcus sp. EG-SA-14. The sequence continues at coordinate 12,986 of NZ_JACVZM010000029.1, forward strand.
ATTGGAGAATCTAGATACCCAAATTTCAAATTAGTTGTGCGATCAAAAGAAAAAACAGATACGTTTTTTGACAGTACTTGCACATCTACTTTTTTGTTTTGTTGCTTTTGAAAGTCAATCCATCCTTGGTGATTTTTTTGAATTTCAGATTTTTGATATTGTAACCTTGGAGGAATAAACACGTTTATTTTATCCGAATGATTGTCAATCATTTTAAAATCATGATTTATATTTTTATAGAAATTCAGAAAATTGTTATTGATAAAAAAGACATTGCCATTTTCAGGAATGTAATTGTTTTTATCGGGATTGGCTATATTATTATTCTTTAAAAGCAATCCACCAAGTTGTTCGCTTTTCTTAATTAAATTGTATATATTAGTTTCTAAAATTTGTTTTTCTTCTGAATTTCTAATATTAGGAGAAATCTCTAATGTATAGTAATTATCTAACTTTTGCCAGATTTTTTCAGAGTCATATATATTCTTTAACTTCGTATAAGCATTTAAATTTTGTGCCAGTAAAAAAGATAGTATTAGCACCATGATACATTTGGTGAAGGTACCCATAAATATTGAAAACTTATATCCTTTTTTCCCTTTTAAGATTAATGGAATACTTAACTTCAAAAGAAGACTATACGAAATCAGCCACAGCAATGTAGTAATACAAGCAAAAACAAAAAGCAACACGATAAATCTACGAATAAACATTAAGAAATCCAATTCTAAATTGGCTATATGAATGATTAATATATTAGCAATAAAGAAAATAGCGGTAAGTACTAGCCAATAAATGATTTTTATATGAATATTATGAAAAATAATGCGTGTAGTTGAAAAGCCATGTAGCTTTTGAATAGCATAAAATTTCAAATTATATCCTCTGTCATATAAGAAGTACAAAAGATATAATACGCCTAAGAATATGAAAGGCACTAATAAATCATTATCTATGACTAATTCAAAAAATAATATGTTTCTATTTATGTATTCAACTTCAGATGTTAAACCAGCTTTTTTTAATTCACTCGTAAGCTCTTCTACATTGAAATGTTCACCAATAATATAATACTTTCCTTTTATCTCTCTGTTTAATAAATCTGATGGAGTTAAAAGTGATGTTTTATTACGTATAAAGTCAGAATTATTTCGTTTTGAGTTGAAAACAAAAAATTCTTTTTTATTATCAAAATCTTTAACGGATTTAATTATTTGTATATTTTGATTTTTGGCGCCTGATTCAATGACATCTAACACTTTTGATTTACTGTTAGATTTATCCCAATTAGAGATTGTTAAAATATTGGAACTTTCAGGTATAATTTCTTCATTTTCTTTGAAGAAAAATAAAAATAATAGCCCTGAAATTAATAATAAAGTACTAAAATCTAAAAATAATTTGAATTTTTTCATATTGCCTCTTTCAAGAGAATAGACAGAATTAAGTTTACTTAATTCTGTCTATTCTCCTTAATTAATATATGTAATTAGTGAAGACTATAAAATGTTTTGTTTCCACCCCAAGCCTTTGGAGCAGATGCCTTAGATTGAACACCAGGTCGAGCAACACCACTAAAAGATGAATATTTCCCTACTGCTGTTGAACCATGATTTCTTTTATTGTGACTATAATAAGACCATACGTAATGTTTTCCAATACCATGGCTCCAAACACCACCAGCTACATGTACTGTTGCAGCTTCAGCTTTATAAGTTACACCTAATAAAGTGCCGAATAAGATTGTACTAGCAATACAACTAGAAACAAATTTCTTTTTCATAAAAACACCTCCATTTAATATTCTTTATTTATTATAGCAAAAATAAATAAAATAGAGAGTGAGTAAAAATAATCTAAAAGTGTTTTTTCTGCTCTGTTGCTTGTTTTGTTCATCTATATATAATATTAATTCTATTATCCTTAAATTAACTATCATTAAACAACGATATGACAATGTATAATAAATACAATTTCACTACCTATAATTCAACATTATATAAACTAAAGTATTTCAAATAATTAACTGTATTAATACTCTCATCATGATTGCGTTATAAACATTCGTTAATGAGAAAAAGAGAGAGCATATTTACGCTCTCTTTTCTTGTCTTATTATTAAAAACTCATAATAGATTATAATCATCTGTTTTGAGACGCTGTGAGAAGCTCTCAGTTGCATTGAAACAAAGTTTATTAAATCAAATCATTATCGTTTTTAATTCTGTAAATCGTCTGCCTTGTTATATTTACTTCTTTCGTAATTTTACTAATTGATTGGCCTTCTTCTAACATTTCTACAACGCGATGATAAATAATACGTTTCTGTGGATCTTTAGCATTTGGTGAATAAAGTAAGGGGCGCCCTTTATATACGCCTTTTTCCTTCGCAACTTGAATTCCTTGCGCTTGTCGACGTTTACTTTCATTTCTCTCTTGTTCTGAAACCATTGCTAATATTTGAATAATTAAATCTTTCATAAACTTATCCAGTAATGGATTGCCAACCACTTCATTCATCATAGGTAAGCTAGTAATCATTAATTGTACTTCTTTGTCTTTTAAATAATTAACGGTATGAATCACTTCATCATAATTACGACCTAAACAATCAATGGATTCTACTACAAACCGATCTCCCATCCTCAAAAAGTTAAGTGCTTCTTGAAGTACTGGTCTATTTTCAATAGATTTCCCAGACTGTTTTTCTGTAAATATTTTTTCAGCACAAAACGTCTTTAAATTTTCAAGTTGTCTTTCTAAATTTTGATCGTTCGATGATACTCTCGCATAGCCAACAATCATTGATTTCCATCTCATAATTAATATACACCCTAATCATACGTTTCAGTTACTATAAATTCAACAATTATGTCACTTTGCTTGATATATGAGAATTATTTAACCTTATAAATGAGAAAAAAGCAACGCACTTTAAATAAGATACGTTGCTTTTTCGATTGATGAACACCTATAATTAAACTATTCATCTATTATTTATGATTTTTTGTATATACAATATTTCTAGTTTGTTAAAGAGAATTAAGAAAATAAATCTCGAAAATAATAAAGGGAAAATCAGGTTTTGATATCAAAATTATACATGTCAACGATAATAGAAAATATAATACAAACTATAAGATGTTATCAGTATTTATTATGCATTTAGAATATTAAAATTCCTTCATTACACTCTTGGCGGTTTCACTTATCAACTTATCATTTGGCTTATCACTTTTATTGTCTTTATTCGTAAAAATGACTAAAACAATAGGTTCAGATTGGCCCTTAGGATAAACAAAAGCAACATCATTTCTAGAAGCATATGTTATTGCTTGACCACTTTTATCAGCAACCTTATAGTCTTTTGGAACACCATCTTTAATTAAAGTGTCTCCGTTTTTATTATTAAACATTAAATCAAGTAAGAAATTTTTATTTTTTTTGCTTAATTTTCCATTTGCGATAAGTTTATTTAAAGTCTTGCCGAAAGCAGCAGGCGTTGAAGTATCTTTTTTGCTCTTTGGCGAATAGTAATTTAATTCTATCTCATATCTAACTGGATTTGTTACTTTATCTCCTAGTTCTTTTAGACGTTGTTTAACTTTTTTGATTCCACCGATTTCTTTTATAATTTTATTGTTTGCTGTATTATCACTATATGTCATTGAAGCCTCAATAAGTTCTTTTAAAGTGATGTCTTTTCCTACATATTTTTCTAAAATAGGAGAATAAGCAACTATATCATCTTTGTTAATATGTACTTTTTTATTTAACTTATTATAAGGTACTTGTTCTAACAAAATAGCACTATTTATCGCTTTTGAAGTCGAAGCATAGGCAAATCTCTTATCTGAATTAAATTTTACTTCCTTACCACTTTTAGTATCTAAAGCATAAACACCAATATGAGCATTATATTTTTTTTCTAAATCATTTAACTCTTTGGCATGTGAACTGTTTGAATTACATGCACTTAAAACTAAAGCCATTACAATTAAAAATATTAACTTTTTCAAAATAAACCCTCCGATATTACAGTTGTAATTTTTACAAAACAATAATATTACAATTGTAATATTGATGTCAATTGTTTATTATAAATATTTGAAAGAAGGTGTCAAAATGGCTAAATTACTAATAATGAGTGTAGTAAGCTTTTGTTTTATATTTCTATTGTTAGTATTTTTTAGGTACATATTAAAACGCTATTTTAATTATAGTTTAAATTATAAAGTTTGGTATCTAACTGTGCTTGCTGGATTAATTCCTTTTATCCCAATTAAATTCTCTTTTATAAAATTTAATAATGTGAATAATCAAGCGCCCACAGTTGAAAGTAAGTCACACGACTTGAACCATAACATAATTACCACCAAACCTGTTCAAGAGTTCGCAACAGATATCCATAAGTTTAATTGGGATTCAATTGATAATATCTGCACAGTTATTTGGATAGTTTTAGTTATTATTTTAAGTTTTAAATTTTTGAAAGCCTTATTATATCTTAAATATTTAAAGAAACAGTCACTTTATCTAAACGAAAATGAAAAAAATAAAATAGATACGATACTTTTCAACCATCAATATAAAAAAAATATTGTGATTCGAAAAGCAGAGGCTATTCAATCTCCAATAACTTTTTGGTATGGGAAATATATTATTTTGATTCCTAGTTCATATTTTAAAAGTGTAATTGATAAAAGACTAAAATATATAATACTGCATGAATATGCTCATGCTAAAAATAGAGATACTTTACATTTAATTATCTTTAATATCTTCTCTATTATTATGAGTTACAATCCATTAGTACATATTGTAAAAAGAAAGATAATTCATGACAATGAAGTAGAAGCCGATAGATTTGTCCTTAATAATATTAACAAAAATGAATTTAAAACTTATGCGGAATCTATTATGGACTCCGTATTAAAAACCTCATTTTTCAACAAAAATATATTAAGCCATTCATTTAATGGTAAAAAATCATTACTCAAAAATAGATTAATTAATATAAAAGAAGCCGATCTGAAAAAGCAGTCAAAATTAATTCTAATTTTTATTTGTATTTTTACTTTTTTTATCATGATAATTCAAAGCCAGTTTTTAATGGGGCAATCCTTAACTGATTATAATTATAAAAAGCCCTTACAAAGCGATTACCAAATTTTAGATGAAAGTAAAAATTTTGGTTCAAATAGTGGATCTTTCGTTATGTACAGCATGAAGAAAGACAAATACTATATTTATAATGAAAAAGAAAGTAGAAAAAGATATTCTCCTGATTCAACTTACAAAATTTATTTAGCACTGTTTGGACTTGACCGTCATATTATAAGTGATAAAAATTCACGTATGTCATGGAATCATAAACATTATCTTTTCGAGTCTTGGAATAAGGAACAAGATTTAAATACAGCAATGCAAAATTCAGTTAATTGGTACTTCGAACGTATTAGTAATCAAATACCAAAGAACTATACTGCGGCTCAACTCAAGCAATTAAATTATGGTAATGAAAATTTGGGAAGTTATAAAAGCTATTGGATGGAAGATAGTTTGAAAATATCTAATCTTGAACAAGTAATAGTTTTTAAAAATATGATGGAACAAAATAACCATTTTAGTAAAAAAGCAAAGAATCAATTATCTTCTTCATTATTGATTAAGAAAAATGAAAAGTATGAACTGTATGGGAAAACAGGTACAGGTATAGTAAACGGGAAGTATAATAATGGGTGGTTTGTAGGTTACGTAATTACAAATCATGATAAGTATTATTTTGCTACACATTTATCAGATGGAAACCCGTCTGGGAAAAATGCTGAATTAATAAGTGAAAAAATATTAAAAGGAATGGGTGTTTTAAATGGCCAATAAGCAAGTTGAAATATCTATGGCTGAATGGGATGTTATGAATATAATATGGGATAAAAAATCAGTATCAGCTAATGAAATTGTAGTTGAAATTCAAAAATATAAAGAAGTTAGTGATAAAACGATTAGAACATTAATCACAAGACTATATAAAAAAGAGATTATAAAACGATACAAATCAGAAAATATTTATTTTTACTCATCAAATATTAAAGAAGACGATATTAAAATGAAAACTGCTAAAACCTTTCTTAATAAACTGTATGGAGGGGATATGAAAAGTTTAGTGTTGAATTTTGCGAAAAATGAAGAATTAAATAACAAAGAAATTGAAGAATTGCGAGATATTTTAAATGATATTAGTAAAAAGTAATTAGAGGTATGTTTCAAACATAATACATATGTAAACTATGCTTGACTCTTATTAAATTAGTTTTGTTAATGACATTTAAAATATATTATTAAAGATGAGAGTGTACAGAAAATAACCATTTTCTGTACACTCTTCTTTTATGTCTAAATAAGTAAGAATTACATAGGATTATGTGTTCAAAAACCCAACAAAAAATCTATGTTCATAAAAGACCTTGTAATTAAGTTATGGTACACTGAAGATGTATATAGGAGGTTTGTATTTTGAAAATAGGTTATGCAAGAGTTTCAACTGGATTACAAAATTTAAATTTACAGGAGGATCGATTAAATACATATGGTTGTGAAAAGATATTTAATGACCATATGAGTGGTTCAAAAAGTAAAAGACCTGGTTTAGATAAAGCAATTGAATTTGCGAGGTCAGGAGATACGATTGTTGTTTGGAGATTAGATAGATTGGGACGTAATATGGAGGATTTAATCACATTAGTTAATGAGCTTAACGAACGAGGTGTAAGTTTCCATAGTTTAGAAGAAAATATAACAATGGATAAATCAAGTTCAACTGGACAATTATTATTTCATTTATTCGCAGCATTTGCAGAATTTGAACGTAATTTAATTTTAGAGCGTTCTTCAGCTGGCCGAATTGCAGCACGTGCTAGAGGCCGATATGGAGGCAGACCAGAAAAATTAAATCAAAAAGATTTAAACTTACTTAAGACCCTTTATGATAATGGCACGCCAATTAAGACAATTGCAGAACAGTGGCATGTTTCACGTACAACAATTTATCGTTACCTCAATAAATTGGAGGACAAGGAAGATGAAAAACAAGGAGAAGTATCTAACTAATTTTTCTGAAGCCAAACGTAAAAAAGCTACTCAAAAGTACAATATTATAAAACCTTTTATCCTAGGCGAACAATCTTTATCAAGTATTTCTAAAAGTAAAGGGATTGCGTTAAGCACCCTTTATAGGTGGAATAAGTCATATAAAGAACAAGGACTTAAAGGACTAATCTATGCGACAAGAGCTGATAAAGGAACACGTAAAATAGAACCAAAGATAATTGATGAAATTGAACGCCTTGCGCTTATGAATAAAAGAAATAGTATAGCCACAATTCATAGGAAAATCACTAATTACTGTAAAGAAAATAATTTTGATATACCAAGTTATAAACAAATTTATAGTGTTATTAAAGCGATGCCTAAGTCTGTTATTGATTTCTCTCATCAGGGTGAAAAATACTATCAAAATAAGTACGATTTAATACAAATTAGAGAATCCTCGAGACCCAATGAAATATGGCAAGCAGACCATACTTTGCTAGATATCTTTATATTAGACCAAAAAGGTAATATCAATAGACCATGGCTAACTATTATTATGGATGACTATAGTCGTGCAATTGCAGGCTATTTCTTAAGTTTTGATGCCCCCCAATGCTCAAAACACAGCATTAACACTACACCAAGCAATATGGAATAAAAATGATACCAATTGGCCAGTGTGTGGTATACCCGAAAAATTCTACACAGATCATGGAAGTGACTTTACTTCACATCATATGGAACAAGTCGCTATTGATTTGAAAATTAACTTGATGTTTTCGAAAGTTGGTGTTCCTCGTGGTCGTGGAAAAATAGAACGATTCTTTCAGACAGTTAATCAAACTTTCTTAGAACAACTGCCTGGATATATAAACAATAATGATACTCCTAGTAATCTAATAAATTTTCACAATTTTGAAGAAAAATTACGTTACTTTTTAATTGAAGATTATAATCAAAAAGAACATAGTACTATTCATACCACGCCTATCAGTCATTGGAATAGTAATCACTTTTTCCCTAATATGCCAAGTAGCTTAGAACAACTTGATTTATTATTGTTGGAAATACCTAAATCTAGAAAAGTTCATTCAGATGGCATTCATTTTCAAGGTTTTCGATACAGTAATACTAATCTAGAAGCTTATGTAGGTGAATATGTACTGATTCGTTATAACCCAAATGATATGGCTGAAATACGTGTGTTTTATAGAGATGAATTTCTTTGTACTGCTATATGTCCAGAAATAGCTGATTACTCCATAGATATAAAAGACATACAGCACGCTCGTAGTCAGAGAAGAAAACACTTAAAACAAAATATTGCTAGTCCAAGTACCACGGAATTAATTAAGGAAGAAAAAAATTGTGGTTATTCACCTCAAGAAACGACTAAAAACGTCAAAAAATTAAAGAGATATCGTAATGACTAAAAATCAAAATTTCATTGAAACGAAAGAGTATAAACGCTTTGCTGAATTTTGTGATGCTTGTATTAAATATCAGTATATTGGTATATGTTATGGTCAACCTGGTGTCGGAAAAACTTTATCGTCTAGGTATTACACAAATTGGGATACTATTGAAAAACAAGTTAACCATAGAGGTTGGGAAGATTTAGCTAGTAAAACGACCGATGACATACTATCGGTGGATAAAATATTTTATAATGCACCAGCAGAAAAACAAACTAAATTAAGGAATGATTTATATAGTATTACTGCAATCATTGATTTGGGTCAAAAATTACATGTTGTAAATAAGTATGGACATGAACATAGTAAACATTATAGTGATATGTTTAAATATATTGATTTAATTATAGTAGATGAGATTGATCGCCTTAAAGTGCAACATTTAGAGCAATTAAGAGCTATTTATGATGAACATAATTTAGCAATGATATTTATTGGTATGCCGGGTATAGAGAAAAAACTATCTCGTTATCCTCAACTATATTCGCGTATAGGTTTTGCGCATGAATTTGATAATCTAAGTAAAGATGAGACGCATCATATATTAGAATATAAGTGGCAAGACTTAGGATTTGATTTAAAACTCGAAGACTTTACTGATTATGAGGCAATAACGACGATTATTAAAATTACAAAAGGGAATTTTAGGCTGATTCATCGTTTATTTGCGCAGATAGACAGAATTATGGATATAAATGGTTTAGATAAAATAAGTACAGAAGTTGTAGAAACAGCTAGAGATAGTTTAGTTATAGGTATTCGATAATAGAAAAAGCAACGCATTTTAATATAGTGCGTTGCTTTTCTCATTTATTAGGTAAAGTCATTCTCATATATCGAGTAAAGTGACAACAATTATATATGTATGATTAGGGTGTACCACAAGTAGACATATAGACAAATATTTTTACTTTTTAGCGCTTTTAACATTATCAAAAGGATTATTTAACTTATGTTTAATACTAACTATTTATACTTATTAAAATAGAGTTAAATTTTATTGAAAGGACTCATTATGATGGCTATAAAATTTATAAGACAATACGATGAAAAGGATTGTGGTCCTACTTGCCTTGCCATGATTTCACAGTTTTATGGTAAGCGTGTATCTATCCCACGTTTGCGCGAATATGCTAAAACAGATAAATTAGGTACAAATTTATATGGTCTCGTACAAGCAGGTAAAAAGATTGGTATTGAGTTAACTGGCGTAAAAGCTGATTCCTTTGATGATTTAAAACAAGCACAATTACCAGTTATGGTACATATTATTAATCAACAAGGTTATGATCACTATATCATTATTGAAAAAATAAAAAATAACACGCTTTATATTGTCGATCCTGCTAAAGGTAAATATAAGTTATCAAGTACTGAATTTGGAAAATATTGGACTAATATTGCTGTATTAATTGATAAAACAGATGATTTTACTACTGACAATGAATCACCCTCGTATCTTAATATTTTTATTGATATATTTAAAAATAATTATGGAAAGTTGTTATTTATTGCTTTTATCTCACTATTTATTAATATTGTTGGTATTGTCGGGGCTCTATATTTTAAATTATTAACCGATCATATTATTCCATCCAATGTTCTTAAAAATTTACATATTATTAGCTTCGGTATTTTACTTTTATACATAATCAATGCACTCATTAATTATTTAAGGTTTCAACTTATCTTACATTTAAGTTTGAAAATCGATGTTAATTTAATGAAAGATTATTTTTATCATGTTTTACATCTTCCGATGAACTTTTTTGATACACGTAAATCTGGCGAAATCCTACAACGTTTCATGGATACATCTAAAATTCGTGAAGCTTTATCATCTTCAACGGTAACGTTGCTAGTTGATACTTTCATGATTATTATCGGTGCTATATTACTTTATATGCAAAGTCCTTTGTTACTACTGATAACAATTATTTTTATACCTTGTTTTATTATTTGTAGTTACACTTTACGTAAACCTTTTGAAAAATATAATCAAAAGGTGGCTGAAAAAGATGCTGAATTGAGTTCATATTTAATAGAATCCTTTGATGGTAGTAATACTATTAAAAGTTATCAATCTGAAGACGATCGTTTCTACATTGGTACTACTAAATTTAATGGTATTATTGAAAACTTATTAAAACTGGGTAGATTTTCTAATATACAATTAACGGTTAACAACTTTTTAAAATTAACTATCAGTCTTGTTATATTGTGGCTTGGTAGTTACTTAGTCATGACGGATAGTATGACGTTAGGTAGTTTATTAGCTTTTAATGCCTTAACTATTTATTACCTTGATCCTATTGAACGTCTCATAAATATTCAACCAACACTGCAATCTTCATTTGTTGCAGCACGTCGTATTGCTGAAATAACTGATTTAGAGACCGAAACTGAATTATATACTTCTAAACAACCTTATACTTTTAAAAACAACATTCGCATTGAAAATGTAAACTTTCAGTATGGCTTTCGAAGTGTGGTATTGAAGGATATTAATTTAAATATTAAAAAAGGGCAAAAGGTTGCTATTGTTGGTGAAAGTGGTAGTGGTAAATCAACTATAGGTAAGTTACTCAATCGCTATTACACTGCTTCAGAAGGTAATATTATGATTGATAACTATATTATTGATGATATTGATCTTTCTGACTTACGTAAGAATATAGGCTATGTTTCACAAAACACATTCCTTTTTGCTGATACAATTAAAAACAATCTTTTACATGGTAGCAATAAATACAAAAGTGATGAAGATATCGTTAAAGCTTGTCAATTAGCAGAATCCTTAGATTTTATACAGAAATTCCCAGATCAGTTTAACACTATGTTAGAAAAAGAAGGAGCTAATCTATCGGGCGGACAAGGCCAACGCTTATCTTTAGCACGTACATTTTTAAAAGATCCTGATATATATATTTTCGATGAAGCTACAAGTGCCTTAGATAGTTTAACTGAAAACAAAATTATGGAGCATATTGACTTACTAACTCAACATGGTAAAACCGTAATTATTATTTCACATAAATTAAGTACTATAAAAAATGCTGATAATATCTATGTTTTAAACGAGGGTCAAATTGCTGAGAATGGTACACATGATGAGTTGATTCATTTAAACGGTATATATAAAAATTTATGGCAACTTCAAATGAAAATAGACTGATTTTATATTAATATACTCTATTTATTAAATATATTTCGATAATAAAAAAAATAAACTCAAAAAAAAGCTCACTTAACTGTCTATTTACATTCTCTTTATATTCAAATGCTAATTTATAAGATGTAAGATGAAATTACTTAAAGGAGGACTATTTCAATGGAAACACTAAATGAAAAACAATTAAAAGATATCAATGGTGGTCGTGAAACTGGTTGTTCTGGTGATTTTGTAGAAGATGGAATAATGTGCAATATCGGACAAGGTATTGGTAAAGCAATTAATAAAGTACGAGGAAAATAATTTAAAGGAGGACTATTTCAATGAAAACACTAAATGAAAAACAATTAAAAGATATCAATGGTGGTAAAGGGATTGTTGGTGAAGTCACTGGCGAAGTCACTAGTATTGGTAATGCCATTTCAAATGGTTGGCATGATTTAAAACAGTCTGTCGCTGATACTACAAAATAGGACTCATTATTTAAATTAAAAAAGTCTGGGTAATAACCCAGACTTTTTTAATTGTTCGACTTTAAATAATTAAATTATCTATATATTATTTTAATATAACAAAATTAATTATCTTATTAAGGTTATATGCTATTTTTTATTCTTCTTTTATTCTCTTTTCTGTTTTTGGTTGTAGAATATATAGTATACGTGGGTTGAGCGTATCTGTTGTCATCTTGTAGTTGCTTATTTAAACACGGTAATTGTACTACATATGGATGCTCATTATATAACATCATTAATATAGTTAATGCTTCCCCATCATTTAATAATCCCTCTTGATTTTCTTTCCAATATTTAGCCATTTTTGCATCTTTTATTTTTTTAATAACCAATGATACTGTTTGCAATTATCGAAGTTACTAGTAAAAAGAAAGTAATAGATGATTATAGACAATAAAAAGTTTTTTGATTCTTGTTTATATATTCTTTACTCGCTTTTTTATCAGTACCTTCTAGCAATACATCATTTAACGGAAAACTAAATTCTGAATACAAACACTTAAATATTTCTATACTATAACTTATGATACTACTCAAAGATACCCATTTTTTAATATAAGTGTTTTGCATTCTTCTACTAACCAGTGTTATAATTTAGACAACAAGAGCTTCGTACATTATATGCACCAATCCCCTCACTACTCGCAATAGTGAGGGGATTTTTAGGTGTTGGCTAATATCGCCTATTTTTTCTTATTGTTACGTGTACGTAGCCAATGCGTAAATAACGCAACAATACAACCACTGATGACTGTGGTCGTGATGTGAACAAGAGCTTCGACCATCTGATATGCACCTCCTCTCTGCGTCTAAATTGACGCCTGAGAGATAGGCGACCTGTATATTATATCATCTCTGAATAAGGGATAATAGATAACTTCCGATAAGTCATTTTATGTTATATCTTTGCTTTTTTATAGTATCAAGACAAGAAGAAACTCGTTTCACTCGTTTCAAAAACCCTCCTGATTTTTAGAGAAAAATTCTTTTATTTCATCGTCTTTAATAAAATAATATGCCATCTTTCCCTTTTTATAAAAATCAAGTACATCATTTTTATATAAAAGTCTTAAATGATGTGAAGTTGAAGCAACACTTATTTTCAATATCAAAGAAATATCACAAACACACAACTCATCTTCTTTAATCAAAGATAATATGATTTTCAATTTCTTCTCATCACAAATTTTTTCTAAAATGTTAAGTAATTTCTTAGATTTATCATCTTCTAAAAAACTTAAAGCATTGTTAACTTTATCCTCATGTACACAGATCACATCACAAGCATTTTCATAACTCATATAAAATCGCACCCTAAATTAAAATATAAATCCTAAAATTGTTTGAATAGTATCATTTTCAATAATAATAAATAAACCTAAAGCTATATAAATAACAGCCATAATCCAACGACTAAATTTCTCAACAATTTCTCCAACTCCTGGAATATTAGATAATTTTTGTGCAGTAAATACCAAGAAGAAAATTAAAATTAAAAAGACAAACAGAGTAATTAATAAATTAGTAACACTTAATGTCACAAAATACGGAACAAATAAACCAATATTATCAGCACCACAACTTGCTATCGTAACAATTGCAACCGTACCAACTAATTTAGACAATCCTTTTTCATTCAATTCTTTTTTAGCTCTCTTTTCTCCTTCACAATCATCATAAATAGCTACTTTAATTCCTAAATAAATCGGTATTAACCCTAATAATCCTAATATCCATTTTTCAGGAACATAATTTAAGACAAAGGCAAAGAATAAACTTACGACAATCAATGCCACAGATCCTACATATTGACCAATATAAATATCTCGATATTCTTTCTTAGTCTTTGCTCTAGCAAAAAATATTAATAAAATCACTAATAAATCTACTGCTGTCGCAATATAAAGAATAGCAGCAGTTACAATAGTCTGAATCATAATTACACCTCATTCAAAAATATTTTTGAATGTATTATAACTTATGTTTTCAAATAATCATAGATGCTTTATTCCAATTGCTTTATTGACGTTGAGCCTCGGAACCCTTAACAATCCCAAAACTTGTCGAATGGTCGGCTTAATAGCTCACGCTATGCCGACATTCGTCTCCAAGTTTAGTTAAGGGTTCTTCTCAACGCACAATAAATTTTCTCGGCATAAATGCCGTGTTATAATTAAAATACTTTTGGTTCTGTTGCAAAGTAAAAAATATAGCTAATCACTAATATATCATGTCAGTGTTCGTTTAACTTGCTAGCATGATGCTAATTTCGTGGCATGGGGAAAATCCGTAGATCTGAAGAGACCTACGGT